>NZ_CAWPKW010000182.1:0-6334 GCF_963888615.1 Brasilonema octagenarum UFV-OR1
GCCAATACTTCCATATTATGGGATATTATATTTCGCCAAAAGTAGTAAAAAGTAGGCAGTTTTGGCGAAATATAGAAATTATATAACTCGCCAAAAGTGGGTTGAAAATGGTAGTTCTGGCGATATATAAATAAAGCTTATTTATTAAAGATCCCATAAACGGCAGAGCCTGTGCCGCTCATAGAGGCGTACAATGCACCATCATCATACAGCTTATTTTTAATCTCGGCCAGTTGCGGATGAATAGGGAAAACAGTTTGTTCAAAGTCGTTGCTGATGTGGTGTTTCCATTCTGATACAGGCAGGTCAGCTATTGTACGGAGGTCGAAAGGAGCAGGCCTTGGTGTGATCATAGAGAATGCATCGCGGGTGGAGACATGAATTCCCGGGCAAATGACACGTATCTCATAGTTGTCAAGCGAGAGTGTGACCGATGACATTTTTTCGCCACGGCCCGCAGCGAACTGAGGAGTATTGTAAATGAAGAACGGACAATCGGACCCGAGTTGCAATGCGAATGCTGCAAGTTGTTCCTGAGTGCATTGCAATGAGAACATGTCGTTGAGGAGTCGCAACATCCATGCTCCGTTTGCTGAGCCACCACCCAGGCCGGCACCCATGGGGATCACCTTGTGCAGATAGATATCTACGGGGGGAATCTTTCCCGGGTAGGTATCGTTGAGTAGTTGGTATGCTTTCCACACTAGGTTATTGTTGGTTTCGCCCTGAACCGGCAGGCCGCTGAGGTGCATTTGCGAGGTGGTTGCAGCGGGTACTACTTCAAGTACATCGTGCAAGATGCTCTGATATGGTTCAGCAACCGATGTATTGTCTGAAACGGGGAAAAAAACAGTTTCGAGATCATGGTATCCGTCGGCACGTTTGGCGGTGACGAACAGCCCTAGGTTGATCTTACAATTTGGGAAGCAAATCATTATGAGGGTGAAATTATGCGTATTTTTGAAATTAAGCGGAGCTAATGTGCCGTGACCGATGAAAGAAGTAATCAGGCTGAACGATATACGCAAGAGTTATTTCATGGGAAAGCAGGAATTGCAAGTACTGAAGGGGATATCGTTGCTGATAATGGAGAATGAGTACGTGGCGCTTATGGGGCCATCTGGGTCGGGGAAATCTACTCTAATGAACATTTTGGGTTGCCTTGATACTCCGTCAGGAGGACAGTATGTTTTGAACGGTAAGGATGTGAGCAATATGCAGGACGACCAGCTTGCGGATGTGCGCAATGTGGAGATAGGCTTTGTGTTTCAGCAATTCAATCTGTTGCCACGGCTGACCGCGTGGGAGAATGTGGCGTTGCCACTAATTTATTCGGGCGCATCGCGCAAGGAGCGCGAAGAGCGTGCGCGAGCCATGTTGGATAAGGTGGGGCTGAGTGAGCGAGCGCATCACAAGCCGAATGAGCTATCGGGTGGCCAGAGCCAGCGCGTGGCAATAGCGCGGGCATTGATCAACAATCCATCTATACTACTGGCCGATGAACCGACGGGTAATCTTGACACGAGGACATCAGTTGAAATAATGGAGTTGTTCGGCGACATACATGGCAATGGCAACACGGTGGTACTTGTGACCCATGAAGAAGATATTGCAAACTATACACAACGTGTGATCAGGATAAGGGATGGCGTTGTGGAAACAGATATCAGGAAAAACAAGCAGGCAGTAAACGTCTGATCTTTACACAAATAAAAAGGAAAGCAGTGTTCAGGATATACACAAAGACAGGAGACAAGGGAGGTACCAGCCTGATAGGTGGCGTGCGTGTGCCGAAGAGTCATATCAGGATCGAGAGTTACGGTACTGTGGACGAATTGAATTCGTACATAGGTATGGTAAACGACATGGCCGGCAATGAAAAGATCAGTGAATGGCTGCGAGAGATTCAGGATCGGTTATTTACAGTAGGTTCGGTATTAGCAACAGACCCGGGGAAGGAGGTGAAGATGAAACTGCCGGACCTGCATGACACTGATGTAACCTGGTTGGAGCAGCAGATTGACAGCATGAATGAAGTGTTGCCGGAGATGCGCTCGTTTATATTGCCCGGTGGAAATCTGGCATCTTCAACCTGCCACGTGGCCCGGTGTGTATGCCGCAGGGCAGAACGCATTTGTGTGGCGATGCAGGAACAGAATGAGGAGATACCACCGATAGTGCTTCAGTACCTGAACCGTTTATCAGATTTCCTTTTTGTATTATCGCGCTACATCAGCCACATCAACAATGCTGCTGAGATACCTTGGCGGGCACGTGTATAGATATCAGCATAGGAATGCTATCATAGAGTAAGGTGAGACGGTATCGGGTTGCTTGCGTGCCTGATCAGAACTGTTTAGGCTGCCACCAGATGCGGTGTCTTGACGGAACCTTGTATGAGAAAGTGATGGTAAATGTGGAGTAACCATCGTTATTTCCCGGATTGCCGCGCAAAGTGCCCGGCTTGTTGGCCAAGGAGTTGTTGTAATAAGGCGTTTTATCGGCCACCTGAATTGCAGTTGCAGCTTCTTTAGGTCCGAGGTTCTGGTTGAATTCAAACGCACTTACGTACTTGCCGCTTACACCGTCAAGGTAGTCGAACATGGTCATGCGGTACATGTATTCGATGCCGAGGTTCAGGTGGTCGCCGAGATCCCAACGATAACCGAATGCGAGTGGTACTGCCGGCTGCCAGCGAGAATTCTTCTTAGGATAAGAGGCCCCCTCCCAGCCTTGCCCTTCGAGCGACAGATCGTACGTCTTTACCCATGTAGGGCTTTTGCCAACGGTGCTGTACGGTGTGTAATGGAACACTGCAAGACCGGCTGCCAGATATGGCTGGCGGCGCTTGTATGCTTTGCCGCGCAGGTTAAAGCGACGCGGCGTATACTCGAACATTGCAGATGCCTCAACTACGATCGCTTTCGCGTTCTGTGCACGCAGGTAGCGCTGAACGTAATCTTTTCCTTCGAGCAGGTTTTTGCCCTTAACCCCGTCGTAGTTCCATTCGTCCGTTGCGTACAGGCTACCGAAGTTGAGCTGGAAACGTGTGGCAAAACTCGGGTGGAATGAATATCTGCCGAACAGCCCCCCCATCATAGAGACTTTGTCGAAATACTTGCTGTTGGTGTAGTGATCGATAGGACCTTTTGTGCCCACATCTCCCCACATATCAGTCTTACCAATGTTGGTACCGATAGACCAGCCATCGGGTTCGATGTATACGCGAGACGGCCTGAATTTTTGCGCTGTAGCGGGAATACTCATAACTACCGCAACGCATAGTACCGATAAAAGACGGATAACCTTAGCCTGCATTTATAGATGATTTTAAAGGTTGAAGATATAAATTATTTTCCTTTAAACACAGGTTTTCTTTTTTCAAGAAAAGCAGATGTTCCTTCTTTCATATCCTCAGTGGCAAAACACTGGCCGAAGCGCTTGATCTCTTTGTCGAAGCCGTGGTGGTCGCCATCGGCACATTCATTGACACAGGCAATGATTGCTGCTACAGGCAACGGTGATTTGGTATGTATTTTCTGTAGAATCTCTTTCGCTTTAGCGAGCAGATAGGCGGGTGCCACTACGTGGTTCACGAGACCAGCAGCTTTAGCGTCGTCGGCACCTATCATGTCGGCAGTAAGCAGCATTTCCATGGCTCTTCCTTTGCCCACAAGGCGTGTGAGCCGTTGCGTGCCTCCATAACCGGGAATGAGGCCCAAATTAACCTCAGGCTGGCCGAATTTGGCATTTGATGAAGCGATGCGGAAGTGACAGGCCATAGCCAACTCGCAACCGCCACCCAGCGAGAAGCCATTGACAGCCGCTATGATTGGTTTCGGGCAATTCTCAATCTTATCGAAAACTAGTTCGCGACCACGTTTTGCGATCGCCTCTCCGCCATCGGGACCAATAGAAGTAAATTCGCTGATATCGGCACCGGCAACAAAC
This sequence comes from Brasilonema octagenarum UFV-OR1, assembly GCF_963888615.1. Classification (NCBI taxonomy): domain Bacteria; kingdom Bacillati; phylum Cyanobacteriota; class Cyanophyceae; order Nostocales; family Scytonemataceae; genus Brasilonema; species Brasilonema octagenarum. Next base: position 3,952 of record NZ_CAWPKW010000182.1, read on the forward strand.
GCTTTTTCGCCCGAGCCGGTGATGATCGCTGAACGTATCTCAGGGTTGGAGTACACCTCATCAAGCGCTTTTCCCAGATCGCCGACAACGTCACGATTGAGTGCGTTCATTTTATCGGGGCGATTGATGGTGATAATGAGCGTACCGTTCTCCAGTTCTGTAAGTATTGTGTTGTACATCTTTGTTGATGTTGAATGTTTATAAAAGTTCTTTTCTGTGCTCTGATACCCAGTTGTTTATATATGCTGCGATATCCACTGTGGATGTTCCGGGAGGGAAGAGGTCGCCCACGCCCATTTCTTTGAGTTGCTTCATGTCCTCATCAGGAATGATGCCGCCACCGGTAAGCAGTACGTTGTTGAGACCTTTTTCTTTCATGAGCTGCATGACACGCGGGAAGACCGTCATGTGAGCGCCACTGAGAATGCTGATACCCAGCGCATCCACGTCTTCCTGCAGGGCCGTATTCACTACCATTTCAGGGGTTTGGCGCAGACCTGTGTAGATCACTTCCATACCCGCGTCGCGGAGTGCTGTTGCGATAACTTTTGCGCCGCGGTCGTGGCCATCCAGACCCACTTTGGCTACCAATACCCTGACCGGGCGTTTCCTTTCAGTACTCATTGAGCTTAATTAGGGTTGTAAAAGTAATGATTTATGGCTGTTTTGCGTAGCCAAACGAGCTGAAAAAACAAAGCCCCCGATTATGACCGGGGGCTTTGAATATGCGTATAAAATGATTAGTTCTTGAACTGAGGAATGAGGTCCTGAGCCAGTTTCACCAGTTTGGCGATACCATCTTCAGGCAGATTTCCTTTTTTGAATTCCTTCAGAACGTCTGAGTGCTTCAGTTCCATCTGCTGGAGGAACATTTCTTCGAACGCACGAACATTCTTAACAGGAACCTCGCGGATGAGGTTGTTTGTACCCAGGTAGATGATAGCAACCTGCTTCTCTACTGAATATGGGTTGAACTGAGCCTGTTTCAGGATCTCCACGTTACGGCTACCCTTGTCGATTACGTTTTTGGTTGCAGCATCGAGGTCGCCACCGAATTTAGAGAACGCTTCCATCTCGCGGTAGAGGGCCTGGTCAAGTTTCAGGGTACCTGCTACTTTCTTCATGGATTTGATCTGAGCGTTACCACCTACGCGGCTTACAGAGATACCCACGTTGATGGCCGGACGGATACCAGCGTTGAAGAGGTTTGATTCGAGGAATATCTGACCATCGGTGATCGAGATCACGTTTGTCGGGATATATGCAGATACGTCACCTGCCTGAGTTTCGATGATAGGAAGAGCGGTAAGAGAACCACCACCTTTCACGAGGTGCTTGATGCTTTCAGGAAGATCGTTCATTTTGCTGGCAACGTCATCGTTGTTGATCACCTTAGCAGCGCGCTCGAGGAGACGGCTATGGAGATAGAATACGTCACCAGGGTAAGCCTCACGTCCCGGAGGGCGGCGAAGGAGCAGCGACACCTCACGGTAAGCCACAGCCTGCTTAGAAAGGTCATCATAGATAACCAGAGCCGGGCGGCCTGTATCGCGGAAGAACTCGCCAATAGCTGCACCAGCGAATGGAGCGTAGAACTGGAGCGGAGCAGGATCAGAAGCAGAAGCTGCAACTATGGTAGTGTAAGCCATAGCGCCGTTGTCTTCGAGCGTCTTCATCACACCGGCTACTGTAGAAGCTTTCTGTCCGATAGCAACGTATATACAGTAAACAGGCTTGCCTGCAGCGTGGAATTCTTTTTGGTTGATGATGGTGTCGATACAGATAGCGGTTTTACCTGTCTGACGGTCGCCGATCACGAGCTCGCGCTGACCACGGCCGATAGGAATCATGGCATCGATCGCTTTGATACCTGTTTGCAGTGGTTCTTTAACCGGCTCACGGTAAATAACGCCCGGAGCTTTACGCTCGAGTGGCATCTCATACAGGTCGCCAGAGATAGGGCCTTTACCATCGATAGGTTCGCCGAGAGTGTTAACAACGCGGCCAACCATACCCTCACCTACTTTAATAGAAGCGATCTTGTTGGTACGGCGCACTTTGTCGCCTTCACGGATGCCTTTGTATTCACCCATGAGTACAACACCGACGTTGTCTTCTTCAAGGTTGAGGGCAATCGCTTTTACGCCGTTCGCGAACTCAACAAGCTCACCCTGACGTACGCCTGTGAGGCCATACACGCGGGCGATACCGTCGCCTATCTGCAATACGGTACCTACTTCTTCAAGGCTGGCGCCACCGTCTACCTGGGCCAGTTGCTGGCGTAAGATCGCCGATATTTCATCCGGTTTGATATCAACCATATACTAAAGATTCAAAAGTTTAAAAGTATAATTTCTTTATTTAAAGCAGTTGGTATTACTAC
>NZ_CAWPKW010000183.1:0-71354 GCF_963888615.1 Brasilonema octagenarum UFV-OR1
GGGAAGCGGAGGAACATAACGTGCCGCCCCGTTGTAGCACCTGGCGTGAGGGATGTCCGTAAGGACAGGGTGAGGTTTTCCTAGAATTTTGGGTAATTTTATCACTGATCGTGGGCAAATATTACCCAGCTTACTGACTTAACTTATAAGTACCTATAACTTTTTTTGTTTTGGGATGACAAACGGCGTTGCATATGACGAGGCTAATTTCAGTCACCCGCATTTCTCCAATATAAAGATTTTGCAGTTCTTTGACTTTATTTTGAAATGATGCGCTAGGCTCATCTGTAAATCTACATAAGGTCATATTTCCAAAAAAAACTGTATCAGAGATATATTTTTTATTATCTGGTACACCTATTTCTCTTAAGCCCACATCTAACGCTTGAACTAACTTTCTCAGCGTCTCATTGCAATACCCTGTTAAAGAAACACTCGTTGGGAATAAAATTAAACCCTCCAAACGAAAAGTGAAAGATTGGAAATTTGGAACGATTTGAGTAAATAATTCATGAACTTTCTCCACATCTTCGTTTTTAAAAAGCGGAGGATTGTGTACAGTTCGGACATTTTTAATAGTTATATGCAGTAATTCTTCACTTGAATAATAGAAATGCCGAGAATCTAAGCTTTGTAACGGAGTAATGATTTCTTTTGATATTGTTTGGGCAATGTCTTTTGACGGAAAAGTTAATGATGCCAGACAAATTGCATCATCGTTCTCATAATCATTTCGCATCTCAACAATGCTCAATTTACTTTGCCGTTGGTGAATACTATCTTTTACCTGTCGGATAATTTGTTTTTGCTGTGTGATGTAGTTATTGCTCATTATGAAGTACTTGTTCTCTTACAAAGAAACGCCCATCGCTGGACGTTAAAAGGACAATCCTACTTTAACAGCTAAAATAGCTACCCAATAAGTCGCTTCAGTGTAGATAACTTGTCTTTGTAGGGAGCATATCGCCATTTTAAATCCAGCCAGAAGGGATTGTGCAAGACACTTTTGTAATGGGAAAAGGTGTCAAAACTAGATTTCCCGTGGTACTTGCCAATTCCACTATCACCTACACCGCCAAATGGTAAAGATGAAACTGCAACCTGTATGACTGTGTCGTTGATACAAACTCCACCGGATGAGGTTTGCTGCAAGACTTGTTGTTGCAGATTTTTGTTATTAGAAAATAAATATAAAGCCAAGGGTTTTGATTTAGAATTAATTAAGTCAATCGCTTCTGTTATGTCCGTGTATTCTATCACTGGAAGAATCGGGCCAAAAATTTCTTCTTCCATGACGGAGTCTGTTAAGGAGACATCCTCAAGCACTGTTGGGGCAATATAAAGTTCTGAAGGGTTGGTTTCTCCGCCAATGCGAACTTTGCCCTCTTTCAGGAAATGAGCCAATCTCTCAAAATGTTTTTTACTGACAATCCTTCCATAATCAGAACTCCTTGCAGGATTGTCTCCATAAAATTCTTGCAAGCATTTCTGAAGTTCATTTAAGAAATTTTCTTTGATGCTTTTATTCACTAAAAGATAGTCTGGTGCAATACAAGTTTGTCCGCAGTTGAGAAACTTGCCCCAAGTAATGCGTCTTGCAGTGTGTTCGATGTTAATGTCAGAATCTACGATACAAGGACTCTTTCCACCCAATTCTAAGGTGACAGGTGTCAGGTTTTTAGCGGCTGCTTCCATAACTATTTTTCCTACAGCCGTCCCACCAGTGAAAAAGATATGGTCAAATTTTTCTGCTAGTAATTGTTGACTTGTTTGCACACCTCCTTCGACTACTGTAATATAAGCTGGATCGAAATATTGTTTGATCATCTCATTGAGAAGACGAGACGTGTTTGGTGTGAGTTCTGAAGGTTTAAGAATTGCACAATTTCCTGCTGCAATAGCGCCAACTAATGGTGAGATGATTAATTGAAATGGATAGTTCCAAGGACTAATAATTAAAACCACTCCTAGCGGTTCTGGATAAATGCGTGCGGATGCAGGAAAAAATTGTGGAGAAACTGGTGCTTTCTGAGGTTTAGCCCAAGTTTTGATATGCTTGATAGCATAGCTAATTTCTTGGATGACTCCAATTTCTGTTGCATAACTCTCAAATTCTGGTTTGTTTAAGTCTGCTTTTAGTGCATTGATAATTGCGTCTTTTTGCTGAGTGACTGCTTGTTTTAAAGTTTTTAGTTGTTCAAGTCGAAAATTAATGTCTTTTGTCTTACCAGTATTGAAATAGGCACGTTGTTTGTGGATGATATCGGCAATTGACACTTCTTGAGAAATCATTGTTTTTGTGCTCGTTAGCTAAGTTGAATAAATCGTTCAGCGGTTCCAAGTCATAAGAAAGCTTTTTTCTATTTTAAAGTAAGACTAAATTCTTGATACGCGCGTTGCATTCATACGTCTCACCTCACCCCGCCCTATGCCTAACGGCACGCTACGCTATCGGGCACCCCTCTCCTTATAAAGGAGAGGGGATAAAGGTTAAAATAACTCATACTTTCTATGATTATTGTTTAATGGGCAAACGTACCGTGAATACACTCCCTTTGCCGACTTCTGAATTCACGAGAATCGTGCCTTGATGTGCTTCGACAATTCGGCGAGAAAGGTACAGTCCTAAGCCACTACCAGAATGATTATGACTTCCTTGGCGAAATCGTTCAAATAAAGTGAGTTGTTCTTCAGAAGAAATACCTCTACCTGTATCTGCGATTTCAACTGTTATGCAATTATCTGAAGGAGTCGCTGGAGTGATACGGATGGTTATTTCGCCGGTGTCAGTAAATTTGATAGCGTTACCTATTAGGTTGGTGAATAGTCTGTGGAGTTCTAGGCGATCGCCCATCACCATACTAGTCCCTGAGTCATCACCTAAATCTAAATTAACTGTAAGGTGCTTTTGATTGGCTAAAGAACTCAATTCTTGTGAAACTTCTTGTAGTAACTGGCTGAGATTCACTTGTTGAAACGCCAGAGTTTTGCGACCTGCTTCAAAACGATAAACTTCCAGTAAGGTGTTTACCATAGCGAGCAAATTGCTGTTACTGCGAGCCATGATCTCTATCACTTCGTGCATTTGCGGTGACAGTTGTCCCAAAGCGCCCTCAGCAAACAGCAACAGCATTCGATCTGCTGCTACCAAGGGTGTGCGTAAGTCGTGGGTGAGGCGAGAGGCCAAATCTTGACGTAGACGGGCAATTTCATCGCGTTCATCTATACTGTGTTTGAGACGAAGGAGCGATCGCACCCGTGCCAATAATTCATCCACAGTCACAGGCTTGCGGATAAAATCATCTGCACCCAAATCTAGTCCATGAGCAACATTAGGTGAGTCATGTGCGGTAATCAGCAAAATTGGGATAAATGGCAATGTCATATTTTGCCGAATACGCTTAGTGACTTCATAACCATCCATTCCCGGCATCATAAGATCCAGCAACACTAAATCACAAGTCGATATTTCAAGTTGTGCCAATGCTGAAGCACCATTCACAGCCGTGCTAACCGTGTAGCCTTCTTCCTGCAAAATGGTTTTCACCAAAAATACATTGTCAGCAGAATCATCTACAACCAAAATCTTGTCAGACTTAGAAGATTTAGACATACAGCACAGAAGAAACGCTCATTCCACAAGAAAGAAAAATAACTTCAGCCTTTGCTATTTTCCCCTTTACCAATACTACTCACTTATTTAGATATCATGTTGTTGTGGTTGCTTAGGTAAAGATTCTTGCGGTGTTTTGAGTAAAAGCCAATGCAGGTAGAGTAAGAGAATCTGCTTTTTCAGCAAGTGGTTAAGGAGTTTGAGGTTGCGCTCATTTAGCAGCCATTCCCCAAACTTTTCTAGTAACAGACCAAAAAGAATTTCAACAGATTTGTTAATAATTATTTCCAGCATTGCGGTAGCCTCAGTTGCTTGACTGAGTTCACTGTCGCAATTTTCATTCGTAGTTATTTACTTGACTTGCGGTGACTTAGGTTGACTTGTCCGGATATATCCTGATTTGCAAGAAATTTCCAGATGCTACTTAGCATGTTACATCCTGTGTAGGGTGGGCAGTGCCACCACTGAGGTCTTGTTTCTAAAGGGTTCACAGAGCACTGCCCACCCTACTTGCTTGATTTGCAAAAAAATTTTCAGAAAACTTTGGCTAAACTGAACTTTAAGTGATTTCAGGCAAGGTATATGTCGTTACCAGAAGGCTTCCTGACACAATTGGAGCAATATAGTGAACTGTCGCAACGAGAAAAGGAAGTTTTTCTGGAAATATTTGCTCGTGGTAAAAGTCGAGTCCAAGTCACTCAAGCGCTTAACATCTCCGATAGCAATCTTGGTAGCTGCCTAACAGGAATATACAAGAAGTTCAGCATTAGTGGCAGTGGTCCTATTAAAGAAAACCGCCTGCGGGAGTACTTGAGCAAAAGATACGCGCAGCAGCAACCCTCTGGTCGCTTAGCTACTGATGTTTCAGACAATGATATTGATACCCTAGTTCAAGAAATCCGCAAACAAGTAAAACCCAACGTAAAACAACGCTGTGGAACCATGCGCGTGCTGGACATGACTCAACCTATCAAGTTGACTGGAGAACGGGGTATTTACACCAGCGTCAACATTTTGGAGAAAATCACGGGACGCAGGCGACAAGAAATTGCAGAACTGCTGCAAAATTGTGACGTGGAAAACTTTGACCGTTTTGGACTCAATCCCGTGACTGAGAAGCGAGTACCAGGACTGGAAGCGGTACAACGTTACAGCAAACTAATGGTGTTGGGGAAACCAGGGGCAGGAAAAACCACGTTTTTGAAGTATTTGGCGATGCAGTGCATTCAGGGACAGTTTCAGGCAAATCGAGTTCCGTTGTTTATCACCCTCAAGGATTTTGCAGAAGCATCCAAACAGCCAGATGTTCTGGAATATATTGCTCAACAGTTGTCGGTTTGCGGGGTGAGTGACACCAACCTGAAAGCAGAGAAACTTTTGAGACAAGGTAAAGCATTGATATTGCTAGATGGCTTGGATGAAGTCCGGGAAGAAGATACAAAGCGAGTATTAAAGCAAATTTTAGAGATTTCCGATCAGTTTCACACCAATCAGTTTGTCATCACCTGTCGTATTGCTTCCAAAGAATATACCTTTGAACGGTTCACCGAAGTGGAAGTGGCAGATTTTGATGAGGAACAAATCGCTACCTTTGCTCAAAACTGGTTTCGGTTGAGTGATCCAGTGAAAGGTAAAAGCTTCATTCAAAAACTCAAGGAGAATAAACCAATTCAAGAACTAGCAACTAATCCCTTGCTGCTGACTCTTCTTTGTTTGGTATTTGGCGAAGCTGGAAATTTTCCGGTAAATCGTTCAGAACTTTATAAGGAAGGGTTGGATGTGTTGCTGAAAAAATGGGATGCCAAACGCAACATTGAGCGGGATCAGGTTTATAAAAACCTGTCTTTACACCGCAAGGAAGACTTGCTGAGTCAAATTGCCCTGACTACATTTGAGCAGAAGGACTATTTTTTTAAGCAAAAAACTGTTGAGGCATACATTGCTGATTTCATTCGTAACTTACGCGATGCTCGTACTGAGCCAAAGGAACTAGAACTAGACAGCGAAGCTGTTTTGAAGTCGATTGAAGGACAGCATGGGCTACTGGTGGAACGGGCAAAGGGGATTTATTCCTTTTCACATCTGACGTTTCAAGAGTATTTTACTGCTAGGGAAATTGTGGCTAATTCTGCTGGCAATAGCATTATCCAGTCAAGAAGCATTAATTTCTTTTTTTCTTAACGGGATTAAGCGATCGCTCCCAGCGACTAAATGCTTGGGAAGAAAGCAGCGTTAGGAATAAATAAACCAGGGCGACAGTGGCGTAAATCTCAAACGAGCGATAGTTTTCCGCTACAATCAGCTGCCCCTTGCGGAACAACTCTTCAAACCCGATGACAGCGACTAAACTGGTGTCTTTTAGCAGGCTAATGAACTGATTGCCCAGAGGTGGCAAGATCCGCCTTTGGGCTTGAGGAAAGATCACATAGCGCATCGTTTGCACTGAACTCAAGCCCAGTGATTGGGCGGCTTCTGCTTGCCCCGGCTCAATTGATTGGATGCCTGCGCGGACAATTTCAGCAATGTAGGCAGCGCTATTGAGACTCAATGCGATCACTGCTGCCGCCAGACGATTTAAGTTGAAGGTGAAACCAAAATTCTGAGCTACAGCAGGCAACCCAAAGTAAATCATAAAAATCTGCACCAGCAACGGCGTCCCCCGGAAAAAATCTACATACGCCCTAGCAATCCAGCGCAAAGGAACAGATGCTTGTAGGCGAACAATCCCAATTAGTGAACCCCCGATCATACCCAGCAATACCGAGAGTGCTGTGAGTTCAAGTGTCACCAAAGCCCCACGCAGCAGAACGGGTAGTGACTTCAAGATAATGCTTAGTGAGGTAAATAGCTGGGATACGCCTTTTTCGTTAGTCTGGTTTTCAATAGGTGATTTTTCTGGTAGTTGTGGCGGTTGAGTACCAAACCACTTTTGATAAATTTTAGTATAACTGCCATTTTTCAGCACCGTTGCCAAACCTTGGTTAATCAGGTCTAGGTTGGGCGATCCTTTAGGTGTAGGAATGCCATAAAATTCTTCTGTAAGCAGACTGCCGACCACTTTGAGTCCCTTAAGATTGCCGCTTTTTATACCATATAAAATAACGACGCGATCATTAAGAACGGCATCGACACTGCCATTGAGTAATGCCTGAAGGGTTAAAGGTGAATCATTAAAAGTGCGAACTTCAGATCCAGGAAGACTTTTAGCCTTGAGTGCGCCAGTCGTCCCGATTTGCACGCCAATAATCTTGTTCTTAAGACTGTCTAAATTGGTAATGTTTTGATTGTCTGTGCGGGTGGCGATCGCTAAGCCCGATTTGAAGTAAGGGCGCGAGAAGGAAATTGTCTTGACTCGTTGGGCAGTAATTGCCATCGCCGCAACTGCCGCATCTACAGTTTGCACCTGCAACGCTGGAATCATACCATCAAAAGGTATATTTTTATATTTAACTTGAAATCCAGCAGATTGCGCGATCGCATTCATCAAGTCAATGTCAAAACCCTGCAACTCACCAGTTGCAGATTGAAACTCGAAAGGCGGATACGTTGGTTCTGTGGCAACAGTAAGTGTTTTACCAGCAGTGGAACCGTTCGTGAAACTACAACCGCAAAGCAGAAATAGACAGCTTAAACCAAGAACTAGCCAACGGATAACAGTCAACCTTTGCATATTTTTTAGACTTTTCTGATCTCTGGAGTTTCATTTCAAGGATTATTGCTCATTCCTTCAGGCGATAAATTTCCAGAGAACAAGTTGTATACAAAAAACCTGGTTAAGCAAAGCGAGTTTTTGACTAGTTAACCATAATTTATGCGAGCAATTTTCTTAACCTGTCACACATGCGGGAGAGGCTATAAATGTCCAACTTGCCCAATATGTTCCAACGAACTTACTTGAATAGTCAGTAGAGGCATCCTGAACAAACCACTCAGGAATAACTTTTTGCTGTGCAATTTTTTTTTCCAAGCCGATCTGTAGGCACAGATTCTCGTAAACAATGTTTGCCTTCGCAGTTTCCAGCATTTGTTCTACTAACTTTTGTAGCCATTCCGCTCGAACAAACAGACTATGATTTGGATGGTTGCCATAATTAAGTCCTATAATTATGATCAGATATCCTTTGTCGCTTATTATCTTGTCCAGACAAAATTGAATGATTTCCTGCTCATTTTTGCGTTGTTGGCTTTCCTTATCAACTGTGTGATATATCATTCCGCATAGTACCACTGCATCAAACTTTTTATTTTCTGTAGCAAGTTTACGCAGAAATACCCATAAATCTTCGCACACAAAGGTTCGGTTGGGGTATAGGTTTGAACAGTATTGAATGGCATATTCACTGTGATCTACCCCAACGTAGTCGCATTGAGAAGGCAGATATTTGAGCAAAGCTCCATTCCCACACCCCAGATCCAACAAAGAGAACGACCTTTCTTTAAAAGCATCCTCTAGAAAATGAATTGGTAGTGTATAGCGAGTAGCATTTTCCGGCTGTTCCAAGTAGGAATAACTGTCTGATTGAAAACGTTCTTCTTCAGACATTTTACGCTGAGGGTAATTATCTTCCATATTGTCAGGATGTCAAATGAATGGTGTGAAGAGCGGAAACTTGTAAACTACCTTCTTGGTAAGGTTCTAGTGGCGGGTAAATTTATCGCCTACTTGACTATTTTACAAGTAATGCTACCCACAGAACCAAAAATACGTACGTTGTATGCTCCATATTTAGCAGCACTTCGGAGGATTTCTTCTCGTTTTGCTTGCAAAATCTCGTAAATATTCATGGTTTAACTCCCGTCTTACGAAACAGTTTAGCCAAATCAACAGCCATGTTTGACCATAAGAACGTTCTATCAAAGGAGTAATGCTTACGCACTTTCACCTCAAGTAGGAGCGATACGCCCTTGGCGTCTGCGCGCAGCGCAATCGCTCATTTGCCTAGGGCGATCGCGTAGCGGCTCCCTTTGCTTACATCTTGCACCTGGGAAAACAAATGTCAAACTTATTACATGTTATTTGACTCCGTTCTCATCCGCCTAGGACTTTAAGTCCCAGGCTCATAAACCAAGTCCATTAAAATGGACTAAAAGCTGAAGTCATTATTTTGAACTTAGTAGCGATCAGTATTAACTTTTATTGGCATTTTGGCTACTTTTCTAAAGCATGAAAAGATAGATTAGGGCAATAAGCCGTCATGCACATCGTGGTTGAAACACCGTCCCCCAGGTTATAAACCTGGGGTTTTATTTTGTCTATTGTTACCTAATTCATTTGGCAATTTGGCAACTAATGAGGTTGAAACAAGCTTATCTTATTAATTAATGCGGTCTTGCACAAAAGACTCAAAGTACACGACAAAACCCCTTTTTCCCCGGTTAACTACCGGGGTTCCTTACTAATTGTGGTCAAGGTTAATGTTTTAGTCAAAGTCAACTCCACATTTGGATTAGTGGTAAAGGTCTATGTCAAAGTGAATGATGATGTTGTTGTCAAGGTCCGAGTTGTAGTAAACGAAAGGTCAGACTGATAATCCCACGCTTAGAAAGCGTAGGATTTTTTCTTCACGAGTAAAGCTGACTTGAAAATAGAACTCAGAACTCAGAACTCAGAACTAAAAGAGAAATTTTCAAGTCGGGGCGAGTTTTAGAGTTCCTTCACTAAATGAATATCTTGTAAAAGCCATAATCCTAAACTCTTATCTCGAAAAATACCACCTCCCTCACTACATTGCTCGTTGATCAGCTGTAGTGGTGTCGGAAAAGAAAAAGGGGGTTTTTCTAAATTTAGTAAACGCCAGTCACCTGTGGTAATATCTTCATTCTCCTCACAATTAGGGAAAGTAGTCGTCAGTAGGTAAGTAATCTGGCTCCTTTTCATGTTATTGAGAGCAGAGAAAATGTCTCCAAACGAAAGATGCACAAAGCAGTCTCGGCATAACAAGAGATCTGCTGTTGGTAGAGGTTCGCTTGTCAAATCCAGTGTCAGAAACTGATGATTTTGGCTTCCGTACCGCTTCTGATTCTCTAGGATAAGTTCGGACACAATATCTGCGCCGATATAACGTGAAACAGGTAAGTCAATCAACTGCATCCAACTGAAGTCTCCGCACGGTAGATCGAGGAGTACATCTACCTGTAATGTCTTAAGTAGTGCTGGAAGTTTAGCTTCTATCTGTTGTGTTTGGCTGCTACTCGCGCCTTCCCCTGAAACTGAATCGGATCCACGCCAATGATTAGTTTGGTAGATGTGGCGGAACGTGTTGCTGAGTGAAAAGGTCACATCTAGGGATGCTTGTTTCTCGAAGTAGTAAGGATCAAAGGGGACATTATCTCGCCGTTTGTTCATAACTTTACTATTTCACAGAGCTCGTTGAACTAGCGTTATTCAAAGTTTGCACTGTCAGAACCTGTGGCGGGGTGGCGTCTGGCGGATAGAGGAAATCTACTTCTACAAGTCTTTTTTCGCCTGGTTTCATGTTGAGTACTACTAATGGTTCTCCTTGTTGTCCTCGTTTTTGCACTAAATGCAAGTACTGGGTTTGGGGTAAACCCTGATCATCTTTGTAACGTACTCTGACAGAACCCCGGAAAAATACTTGCTGTGCTGGTGGATTTAAAAAGCGCAATCCGGATTTGGTTAACTGGTCTTCTTTTATTGGTGTCTGCATTGACACAATAACTGTTTGCAAGTTTTGTGTATTGTTATACAATGGTAGCGTTAAACTGTATTGTAAAGTGTAGTTTCCATGAGCACGATATGCTGTGTCAGGATAGCGCACCATCATCGGTGCACTTTGTATTTGACTCGTTCCTAAGGTACCGCGATCTAGGGCACCCAGAGGGTAGGAAAAGGCTTGTCCGGAAGTGGGTATGGTTAAATGCTGAGCTTTTGGATCATCTATGAGTAAGGCTTTCCATTCAGACCCCTGTGTGACTCCGGCAACGCGACCATATATGATTGGTTTGTTAGTCTGTTCGAGAGGGGTTGGTGTTTTATCGCGTGGTCCGGATAAATCACCATTATTGAGCAAATTTTGCCAGTCTTCTAAAGTAGGCGCACGCTCAGTATCATCAGGATTTTTTGGTGCAAACATTGCTAGACTGGCTGTATACACTGTGTCATTACTCCACAGTCGCATGAGTGTAGACCGACCATTTAAAGGTGGTGTCAGTCCACTGACAGGAATCGGTGCATTCAACAACATCCGGCTTTCACCTGGTGGAATGATAACTTGAGGAGGAAACGTATCTTGTCGTTGTCCTCGCAGAATATCATTAACCACGCGATCGCCTGGTCCTGCAAAAACTGTACCTAAAATATTCTCACTCCTAGATGGCAACTCTGCAAACGGTGCATCTGGTTGACTTAAATAACTCGCCGCCTGCAAGATATTCACTGTCACTGGTTGTTTTCCTGGGTTATGCAGGATTATCCCAAGATAAAGCGTCCGCAAGTCTTCTGGTGTGGGTGCTTGGGCAACATGGTGAGCAAAAATATCAAATCGTCCTTTAAAAGGAAAATTCAAGTGTGCGGTTGGGACTTTTTTGCCTGAGGCTGGAAAGGTGGAAAGCAAAATCCCTTCCTTGAGAACTTTTTCAGGACTATTGCTGTTAAACACTGGGATGCTATCCACAGTCCCAAGTAAAGGGCGTACTTGTTGCTGTTGGACAATTTCTTCAGGCGGCGGTGGTGCAGAAGGAGTGATTTGAGCGAGCGGAAAAATTAGTAAGAATGGAAACATCTGTGTACATATTTTTCTGTTCAAACAGACGCAAGTAAATTTACCAAAGTGCCAGCCTGTGAATAATCAATAAAAAATCATCAAGAATTAAGGGGAGATTTTCTTCAGTCAAAATAGGAACGTGGACAAAAATGCAAGGGGTTGTGAGTTGGCGTTGGCGCAGTTCATCTAAAACAGAATAGTAAAGTCCTTCACAAACAAATTTACCGCAGTCGTGACTAATCTCAACTGCCTTTGCTCCCGCGACTAACTTTTCTAAATCAACTGTTGTCTGCAACACAATTTCCCCACAACTAGCACCAACTTCCACACTTAATAATGTTCGTTTTCGAGCCATCCCACAGCAAATGATGGCGTCTGGTTGCAGTTGGTGGATTTTTTCTATAACCCGAAAACTGGCAAGCTGCACATCCACCCTCAACTGTCGCAAGAAGGTTAAATCATAAGGTAACGAGTTAAGTCGGGAAACTTCTACCAACAAATCATCAGAAGAATTTGATTTTTGTTCGCTTAGCCAAGTGTCAAAAGATGTTAATAGAATGCTTTTCTTCATAAGAAATATTATTTAAAATAGAGATACTCTCCATAATATAGTTAACAGGGAGCGAGTAAATGACGTTGATTGCAGTTGTAGATTACGACATGGGAAATTTGCACTCTGTCTGTAAAGGACTAGAAAAAGCTGGGGCAACTCACAAGATTACTGATTCTCCAAAAGAATTAGAAAAGGCTGATGCGATAGTTTTGCCAGGAGTTGGTGCGTTCGATCCAGCAGTGCAACAGCTGCGATCGCGTGGTTTAGAAAAACCAATAAAAGAAGCTATCGCATCCGGTAAACCCTTTTTAGGAATTTGTTTAGGAATGCAAGTTCTTTTTGAATCAAGCACAGAAGGGACAGAATCAGGACTCGGAATTATTAAAGGAAGAGTCAGGCGATTTCGTCCAGAACCAGGAATTGCGATTCCTCATATGGGTTGGAATCAACTCGAACTGACTCAACCAAAAAGTCATTTGTGGGAGTATCTACCCTCTTTACCTTGGGTATATTTTGTTCATTCCTATTTTGTTGAACCACAAGAGCCGCAAGTCTGTGCAGCAACAATCACCCACGGACATCAAACGGTAACAGCTGCGATCGCCCGCGATAACTTAATGGCTGTTCAGTTTCACCCGGAAAAATCTTCCAATATTGGGCTGCAAATTCTGTCTAATTTTGTCTCCCAAGTTTGGACACAAGTTGCTGCCTAAATACAATTGTGGTTGAGTTTATAGTCCATTGTTTCTTGTTCGTAGTCAAAAGGTTTGTTAAGAATTGATTGTTAAAATTTGTAACTTGAATACACGATGGGCATTGCCTACCGCGATAAGTGACTGGTGGGTAATGCTTACCCTATAAAAAAGGTTGCTAACTAATGACTAATGACTAATGACTAATAACTAATGAGTTTAAGAATTTACGGAAACCGACCATTAAAAACTTTACCAGGAAAAGAAACCAGACCCACCAGTGCGCGGGTACGCGAAGCCGTTTTTAATATTTGGCAGGGAAAAATAGAAGGTTGTCGTTGGCTGGATGTGTGTGCTGGAACTGGTTCAATGGGCGCGGAGGCTTTGTGTAGAGGAGCCAGCCGAGTTGTAGGAATTGATAAATCCCATCGTGCTTGTGCTATAATCCAACAGAATTGGCAAGACTTAGCGAGTGCTGAACAGAAATTTCAGGTAATGCGGGGAGACGTTGTACAGCTTTTGCCAAAATTATCAGGACAGCAATTTGACAGAATTTACTTCGATCCGCCGTATGCAAGTGAGTTATACCAGCCAGTGATAGAGGCGATCGCTCAGTCTGGGCTTCTAGATGCTAATGGTGAAATAGCGATCGAACATAATCCTCAAGATTGGAATCCTTTAGTCATTCCGAATTGGGAAATTTGCCGTGAAAAAGTTTACGGAAATACGGCTTTGACCTTTTACAGGGTAGTGGATTGAGGGGACAAGGAGATAACAATTCAAAATTCAAAATTCAAAATTCAAAATTCAAAATTAAGAATTCAGAATTTCTTATGATCTCCCCTACCTCCAACAGAAGGTGCTATATCCCTGTGTCCTCGGTTCCGATGACTTTACAGACCGAGTTGATTGCCACGCTTGTATTGCTCGTAAGCTTTGTAAAACAACCCAGCCAAGGTTACAAAGATTAGACCCAGTACAATGCCGTCAAGCAAGGGTTCAACCACGTTAAATCTCCTTTTGTGCTACTGTTCAATATTTTCTTCCCATCATTGATTCTACCAAATTTGGCAGAATTGCTTCTTCCAAAGAAGAACTCAGGCGTGGTGCACACGTCAACTTAAGCCAAAACCCTTTTCAAATATCGTTTCCAGGTAGAACTGGAAATGCCGTCAAAGCAGCTTTGCCACAACTCACCGAAGGCAGCAAATAGCCGCTTGTTTTCTCCTTCCTTCCCTCGTTCATCCCCCTGCTGAGTTAGCAAAAAAACATTTGTGCTTGCAGACACCATCAAGAACTTTTAAGCTATGTGTATGAAATGAAAACTTTTTGTACACTTTGACTTAAAAAGTAAACATTTGGATAACCAGATTACCAAAACTGAAACTTTGATTTGGCGAATCATATTAACGGCGCTGGCGATTCTGCTAGTAGTCCTTGTGAGCATTTTTGCCGTTCGGATTATGAGAACTGCCGATCCATACGTCAAAAGCGTTCTATCGCTCAAAGGGGACCTAGCACTTGGACACGCCATCTTTCAAATCAACTGTGCTGGCTGTCATGGCTGGGAAGCAGATGGGCGCGTAGGTCCTAGTTTACAAGGAGTCTCAAACCGCAAATCCCCATATGGTTTGATTCATCAAGTCACTAGTGGTGAAACCCCACCCATGCCGAAATTTCAACCCAAGCCTCAAGAAATGGCAGATTTGTTGAGTTATTTAGAAACGCTTTAACTTGAGCGTCAATTTCCGCCAATTTCCAAGTATAATGCGTCTGGTGGCGATTTTAAATGGGAGACACCACAGTTCCAAACAAAATTATCTTGTAAGTTTACCTCCGGCTAGAAGCCGGAAGCTTTCGCCACAAACTTCTAGAACGTAGATTTGTAGTGCGCTCACGAAACTAGCGGTTGGTTCCTGTTCAGGTTTACAACACTAGTCCTTGAACCTCAAGGACGACTTCGCTCAATATCAAAGCTTCGGCTCCCTATGCCCTGCGGGCACGCTACGCGAACGGCTACGCTCAGGGCAAGCCGCTCAGCTTTGACCGTTCGATATTGCTTCTACTTCCCTTGACAATTCCCGGACGCCCCTATTAACCCGCTCGCGTAGTCGAAGGGTTAACCACGGTTTGCGTATCAATCTCCAATACTTGCCTACTGCGAGACTTTTTCTGCGTGGTTACCGAGCGTGCCTTTCGCGATTTAGGCATATAATGTGTATACCACATTGGTCTACAAAATGCCAGAAAAACAATTACACATTAGAATTTCTGAGGAAGAGT
The DNA here is from genome assembly GCF_963888615.1 of Brasilonema octagenarum UFV-OR1. Classification (NCBI taxonomy): domain Bacteria; kingdom Bacillati; phylum Cyanobacteriota; class Cyanophyceae; order Nostocales; family Scytonemataceae; genus Brasilonema; species Brasilonema octagenarum. The sequence goes on from NZ_CAWPKW010000183.1 coordinate 14,866, forward strand.
ATGAAAAATTTCTCAGATATTGCAAGAAGAAAAAGCGTACCCAGTCAGACGTTGTTAGAGAGTTTATTCGTTCATTAATTGATAGCGAATAAATTCGCCGTGTCGTATTTCATCCCTGAACTAAAGTTACAAGGCGTACTATGGGTGAAGTGCAAGATTTGAACTGTGCAGATTTAATAATTAACTGATGGAAAAAGTGATGACATTACCCAACTACATTAATGGTCAGTGGTGTACATCTAGTACTATGGAATACTTGGATGTCCTCAACCCAGCAACAGCAGAGATACTGGTTAAAGTGCCTTTGTCACCTGCTTGTGAGGTAAACGAAGCGGTAGAAGCAGCAGCAGAGGCTTTTGTGAGTTGGCGACGCACTCCACCCACGGAACGAGTGCAGTACTTATTTAAACTTAAGAATCTGCTAGAAGAGAATTTAGAAGACTTGGCTCGTACAATTACATTAGAATGCGGTAAAACGTTGGCAGAGTCCCAAGGCGAGATGCAGCGTGCTATTGAAAATGTAGAAGTTGCTTGTGGTATCCCTATGATGATGCAGGGTACGAACCTAGAAGACATTGCCAGAGGTATCGATGAAATGATGATTCGCCAACCTTTGGGAGTTGCTGCAGTCATTGCCCCATTTAATTTTCCGGGGATGATTCCCTTTTGGTTCATGCCTTATGCCCTAGCCTGCGGTAACACCTACATTGTCAAGCCATCGGAGAAGGTACCGCTAACAATGCAAAAAATCTTCCAGTTGTTAGAAAAAACAGGATTGCCCAAAGGTATCGTCAACTTGGTAAATGGTGCCAAAGAAGCTGTAGATGCAATTTTGGATCATCCGAAAATTCGAGCAATAAGCTTTGTTGGTTCTACACCTGTCGCTAAATATATATATAGTAGGGCGGCGGCAAATGGCAAACGTGTCCAATGCCAAGGTGGTGCAAAAAATCCCCTGATTGTTTTACCAGATGCAGATTTAGAGATGACAACACGCATTGCTGCTGACAGTGCTTTTGGTTGTGCAGGACAACGTTGTCTTGCTGCTTCAATAGCAGTGACTGTGGGACAAACGCGTCACACGTTTACAGAAGCAATAGCCGAGACTGCTAAAAAACGAGTTGTCGGTAATGGTTTAGAATCAGGCGTAGAAATGGGACCAGTGATTACAACCCAAAGTAAGACGCGAATTGAGGATTTGATTCAAAAGGGGGCAGATGAAGGGGCGACGGTGTTAGTGGATGGACGAGATCCGAATATATCTGGTTATGAAAATGGTAATTTTATACGTCCCACGATTCTGCAAAACGTTGACCCAGCAGGTGAAATAGCCCGGACGGAAATTTTTGGTCCGGTGCTGAGTTTGATACATTTGGAGACTATTGAACAGGCGATCGCCCTGATCAACAGCGGTCAATATGGCAACATGGCTTGTCTTTTCACCACCAGTGGCGCAGCTGCCCGTAAGTTCCGTTATGAAGCAGAAGCTGGTAATATTGGTATTAACATAGGAGTTGCCGCACCAATGGCGTTTTTCCCGTTCAGTGGTTGGAAAGAAAGCTTTTTTGGTGATTTACACGGTCAAAGCAATCATGCTGTAGAATTTTTTACTCAAACCAAAGTCGTCGTGGAACGTTGGCCTAAGGATTGGTCGCGTCAATTTTGAAGATTGCGCCAGTAAGCGGAACCATCCCGCTTTCTGTCAATTAACCCGCTTTCAAATAACTCTCGTCTCAACATCGCGGGGTCGCCAAAGGTGTGGTGCCCATTAAGCAGTGCATTCACCTCTTTTTCTGTATAAACAATACCAACCTCAAATTTTGACGCTAAATACTCCAACACCAACTTTTGAAACTTTCCCTTATTGCGCTTGGAGGGCCACTCTTTGATACGTCCCTGTTCATCAAGATAGCTTTTGAGTTCTTCTGTGTAATTCATAAATCATTTTGGTGCTGTGTTACAAAGAAAGAAACATTAAGACCAATCACGATTTCGTATCAATTTTTTGGAAAATCGACTCAACCCAGTGCTAAAGTGGGCACTTAAGTAAGGGTCATTTCGTCACCATCAGTTATACTAGACAAACTTTAATTAACAGTAGTAAGCACCAGACAAGTCAACTGCTGCAGATGTTCATTGGGAATTTAGCAGCAGTCAAGTTTGTTGCAATTAGTCTATGGTACAGAGTTTTTCTCAGTAGTTTTTCTATGAAAAAGATTACATTGTCACAGGTCGTGAAGGAGTGGAACGTGAAAAAAGCGTTAATGACAAAAACACTGTTCGCATCACTCAGTTTGTTAACTTTATTTGCCCCACAAAGTGCTCATGCTCAAATCGTACCGCAACCTTGGGTATCAGTTGGTAGCCAAGATGGTGATGTTACCTATTCTGTAGGCGCAAGGGCTTTGAATTTGGGAGCAGAGTTAGGATTTGGTCCTGACGGTTCTACAGGTGTAGATATATTAAAATTTATCAGCTTGCCTGTGATTTCACCTTATGTAGGGCTGGGATACTATTCAGCAGATAAGGGTGTTGCTTTTTCGGGTGGGGTTCAGGTAAGCGCTACCGATAAAGTTTTCGTTGGTGTTGGTTACAACTCTGTTCGAGGAATCAACGGTCAACTCGGAATCAGGTTTTAATTTTTGTCTCTATACGTCTTTTTCCAAGGTATGTGAAATATAGGGTTCCACGTACCTTACCTCAACATTTTCCCAATCAGCAAGATAGATGATTAATCTCCTTTTTTAAAGCTAATTGATGTTTTTTCTACTTCTCACGTGATTGATCTCTCAAATGAACTACTAAGATGTAAAAAACACAATTTATGAGAGATGAAGCCAAAAGCATTATCTGACAACTCATTTAAAATTGTTATATAGCAATCCGTGCAGGAGTTGTGAAATTACTCGTTGAGGTAGGGAACGCTTAACGCTTAACGCTTAACAGGGAAGAAGAATGTACAAATGTACTTTTTTTTCTCACAAATGAAATAGGACTGCTATATAATAATTGAGTAAACAGAAAAGCCATTGATTAGGTTGTAATATCAATTTTTATAATTATCAGCTATTTATAATTCTTCTCCGTAAACGAAATATTTGTGGAACTTGTTTTTTGATTATTTATGGCATATTATTTCTTTTTGAATAAAGAATCAAACGCCAGTTAGTAGTAGGATATGCTATATCTATCTTTCGGTGTAGATAGCAGGAATTAACGCAAAATATGGCTATTATCAAGCATTAAACAGTATTAACTGTATTGATCTGGCAGATATATTTTTATGGATATAGGAGTAAGATTACTGTTTCAAATAGTATTAGAGTTGACACCTGTCATTGCAGCTTTAATACAAAAAAGAAATGAAGAACGTCCGACACTCGCAAAATACTTAGCTTCCCAAGAGATTAAAGAATTTATTCAATCTGTTAGCAGTGTTAGTCACAGTATCAGTCATTCGGGAAAACTGGAGCAAGAAAAAATTCAGCAACAGCAATTAGCATTTGATGTTCAAAAAACACAACTAAAGATAGCAACACAACAGCAAGAAACAGCGCTCAAATTACCAGAAGCACAGAAAATTTTTGAAAATTGGCCTTTACGATTATTGCCTTCACAAATTTTAGAGTCTCATACCAAGAATCAACGCACTCCACTAAAAATTTTTCTTGCTCCTCCTAAAATAAAGTTTGATAAATTTGATAATCGAGGAGAAGATATTTCAGATATCGAGTTCATGTTAGCTGAAGGTTTACGAGAATTTCTTAATCAGCATTATTCTCTACACAATCCAGTTAGACCGACAGAGTTTTTAGCAGGGGCTTGGGATAGTAAGCGTTTTCATAGTGAATCAAGTATTAAGGCTCTGTTTGGAACATTAAAAACAGAGCCTGTTTTAATTTTAGAGTCAGAAGCTGATGGAGATTATCTAAATTTTCGTATTGGTTATTGGGGAATTGGACAAGAGAATTATTATTATAAAACGATTTCTCGCTTACCATACAAGGAAATTGTTGATGAGTCAGCAATAAGTCGTGCTAAGAAGTGGAAAATAATAAGAGATGAACTGATTGCACTGGGAGAAAGCTTAGAGGAAATTAATCAGATTGGCGGAGAAAATGTGAGCAACTTGGCAACTTTGGAAAAAGCAGAAAAATGGAAAGAAAAAGGAATTGATATTAGTCAATTGGGCTTACAATACCAAGTGAATCGCCAAGATATTGAAAAACTCTGCCAGGTTTTGATTACGTGTCATACCCTTGCTGCAAGTTGGGTAGCAGATGCATATCACTTGGTTCATAATGATGTTCCTCCACTACTACCTGAATTACTACCTAGTTTTCTGACAAACACTATTAATTCAAAATTGCTGCAAGCGATGTCTGACGACAACCCACTTTACATGTACGCTGCAGGATATAAACAACTTTACCAAGCCTTGGAAGTAGAGCGACATCACTGGATTCCTGATTTAGCATTGAAATTGGCGCAGACTTTATCGCATTTACTTGATGAGGTATGGGCAAAGGAACAGGTGGATTACTCAGTTAACACATGGTTGCAACTACGCCAAGTTTCACAACACAGAGAAATCCATCCTTTACGAGCAATGCAATCAGCTATAAAGATAGAAGATGAAGGATATATTGAAAAATTAAAAGAATATTTTACAGCAGTTGGTGATAGTCAAAGTGTCACCTATGCTGAGGAATTATTGAATGCTATTGCTCAAGAGAAAGACAAACGTCAACACGAATCTGTTTATCTTAGTCACACCCTGATTGACACTCTGATAAAGTCACATCTGTAGCCATAAGCCCAGATGGACAAATTTTAGTCAGTGGGTGTGCAGATAAAACCGTAAAAATTTGGAATCTTAGTACAGGAAAAGTTGTCCGCACTTTAACTGAAAAAATTGGAGAAGTTTCATCAGTGGCTATTAGTCCTGATGGAAATTTGCTAGTTGTTGGTAGCTGCGAACACCCTAGAAATAATGTTAAAGTATGGCATCTTGCAACTGGTAAATTATTGCATACTCTTTTAGGGCATCAAAAACCTATTAACTGTGTAGTAATTAGTCCAGATGGACTAATTCTTGCCAGCGCTAGTAACAAAATTAAAATTTGGAACTTGCATACAGGCGATCCTCCAGCTCTTAGCCGCCCTTTGGGCGAACGCATTTCCACTCTTTGGCATTCATCCGCAGTTTATGCTGCTGCGATTAGTCCAGATAGTGCAATTCTTGCCAGTGGTAGCAGTGATCATAAGATTAGACTATGGAATCCAATCACAGGAGAACTATTAAGTACTCTGGGCGGGCATTCAGGTGAGGTGAAAGCAATAGCTATTTCTCCTGATGGTCAATTCTTGCTCAGCGGTAGTACAGATAAAACTATCAAAATTTGGCATCTTTGTACTGGTAAAGTATTACATACGCTGACTGGACATTCAGATGAAGTGACATCAATAGCTGTTAGTCCTGATGGAAAAACTCTTTATAGCGGTAGTGCTGATAAAACCATCAAGATGTGGCATTCGCAGACGGGAGAATTGCTGCAAACCCTTATAGGACATTCACAGGTGATAAACTCTGTTGCTATTAGTTCAGATGGTCGTTTTATTGCTAGTGGTAGTTCTGACAAAACAATCAAAATTTGGCGTGTAGGCTTTTGACTGCATTGAGCTAGCGTCCAACAGGAGTTCTGATCAGGTCAAAAGTGGTTGATAGATTGCGGTAAGATTATTGAGAATAAATATTATCAATTATAACTATCTACCCGTCGCCACCTATGACCATCACTCTGACAATGAAAGAGCACAGCGAACTTTGGAATGAAGCTTTTGAGAATACTACCAAAAACTTATCCTCAGAGCCTTATGAAATATTTGGTGAAATACCCAAGCAATTAGGCGAAGGATGTATGGAAGTAATCGAACTATATCCTACTCTCAAGCTGGCGATTTTTGACTATGAGTACCCTGATGACGTAGTCACTAAAATCCCTGATTACGAGCACCCTCTGCAATTTCGTGTTCATCTGTCAGGAAAAATCATAGATGAACACGGCAGACAGGTTGGCGAGGGATATACACTCATTTCTGGTAGTGGTATTCAACGAAAAATGACTATTCGAGAATTCCAGCGAGTTGTAGGTGTTGACATTGAGATGTCCTCTGATTTGTTGAGAACTTTTTTCCCTACAAATGATGGAAAAATTCTTCCAGAGTTGGATTTATTAGTGAAGGATAATGACTGGCAAACATTACTCTACCCAAGAACTACGATCGCCATCGAAGAAGTAGCACGGCAAATTGTCAACTGTCCTTACCAAGGAGTAATGAAGCGGATGTATTTACAGGCGAAGGTGGTGGAGTTGATGTCGTTGCAATTGACTCCTCTGTTAGCGGGTGAGGGTGGAGTGCAAAAATCGCCGCGACTTAAGAAAAGAACGATCGCCCGTATTCATCATGCCAGAGAAATTTTGCTCTCTCGTCTAGAGAATCCACCTTCATTAGTAGAATTGGGACAACAGGTGGGGGTAAGTGATCGCACTCTCCGTTATGGATTTCGGGAATTATTTGGTACAACAGTGTTTACCTATCTTACCGATAAACGCATGGAGCAAGCAGAGCAACTTCTACGCGAAGGGAAACTAACTGTTGCCGAGGTTGCCAACTTGGTTGGTTATTGCCATTTAGGACACTTTGCTGCAGCCTTCAAGCGCAAATTTGGGATCACACCCAGCGATTGTTTGTGGGGTGGAAAATCCCTTTGTGGATCGTAATGCCGTTTCGGGACTAATAACACCGTTTCCGGATAGACTTCATCACTGGTGTTTCTCTAGACTGAACTCAATTGCAATTAATAAAGATATGCAATAAGTTTTGTAGCTGGAGTGTGAGAAGCAATGAAAGGTTGGATATCTCTGCCCAAAATGCATTTGTGGCTAGTAGTCTGTTTGATAGGATACATTTTTAATTGTGTAGTCATTCAATCTGCTTTGGCAGAGGTTGAAACCGAGCATGGAAAGTCAACAACTACAACAACTAATAAGATTCGGCGATTAAGCGAGATTGAGCTCCCCGTCACTAATGCTAGTGGGTTGCTTTCTCAATCGTCAACACCACAACCAGCGCCCTCCTCAGAAATTTTGCAAGTGGTGCAAGTGACAGCAGTCAAGGCAAATTCCACAGCTAAAGGTGTGGAAATAATATTACAGACTACCAAGGGGGAACAATTACAACTCACCAATCGCAGTGCTGGTAACAATTTTATTGTCGATATTCCAAATGCTCAACTGCGCCTACCCAGTGGCGAGGCATTCATATTCCGCTCGGAAAAACCAATAGCGGGTATTACTGAGATAAAAGTAACAAATCAAGATGCAAAGACAATTCGAGTCACGGTGACGGGTGAGGCGAAGTTACCACTTGTTGAGTTATTTGATGGTAATGAAGGTCTGATCTTTGCTGTTGCATCTTCTGTGCAGCAAGGGCAGCAGCCTCAAACACAACAGCCTACTAGTGAAACTCAGTCCCAAAAACCGCCCGACTCCCAAAGTGATGAGCCAATTGAGTTAGTGGTGACGGGTCAGCAAAACCAGTATACAGCACCTAATGCTTCCACTGCCACCGGCACCGATACCCCGATTATTGAGACTCCCTTTGCAATTCAGGTAGTTCCTCAAGAGATAATTCGGGATCAGCAAGTCACACGCACAGAAGAAGCGCTGCGCAATGTTAGTGGTGTCACTTACCAAGGAAGTTCAAACAACAGGTCTGGTGCGGATTTCAGCATTCGAGGGTTTACTGATGCCCCGATTCTGCGCGATGGATTTAGACGGTATGGCGTTGTTCAAGCGCCTTTAGAAGTAGCCAATTTAGAGCGGATTGAAGTACTCAAGGGTCCGGCATCCATTTTGTATGGTGCGATTGAACCCGGAGGATTGATTAACGCGGTGTCCAAGCAGCCCTTGTCCGAGCCGTTTTACGAAACAGAATTACAAGTGGGAAGCCGGGGTTTAGTCCGACCCCGCTTTGACTTTTCTGGTCCTTTAAGCGCTGATGGTAAAGTACTCTACCGCCTGAATGGCTTGTACCAGAGATTGGACAGCTTTCGCAACTTTGACCAAGAAGATTCGCATATCTTTATTGCCCCGACACTTACCTGGAAAATAGGCGATCGCACCGATTTAGGAATTTCGCTGGAATAACTCGACAATAATCGCCCTGCTGATTTTGGTATCCCAGCTATTGGCAAAAAAATTGCTGATGTTCCACGGGATCACATTGACTCCGAACCTACTGACGCGGTGACAAATCAATATCTAAATGTTGGTTATAACTTCGAGCATCGGTTTAGTCGGAATTGGAAATTACGCAATGCCTTTCGCTATTCCTCCTATGACTACGATTTCAATGTTGTTGCGCTTCCCCTTTCTTTTGACGAAGCAACGGGTACAGTCAGTCGCTTTTTTGCCTCCCAAGAAGGACACGATGAGAATTATAGTTTGCAAGCTAACGTCGTGGGTGAGTTTGCTACGGGTCCTATCAATCACACTCTTTTATTCGGTGCAGACTACATTCATAGTGCAACAAACTTTTTCACAGTGTTTGATTTTACTACTCCTCTACCGTTGAATCTTTTCAATCCGGTTTACGGGGTGGCTAAACCCAGTGAGAATACATTACCGCCTTATGGCGGCACTGATGGAACATCCAATCGCTGGGGATTCTATCTGCAAGATCAGATTTCATTATTCCAGAATCTGAAGCTGTTAGCAGGTATCCGCTACGACACCATAGAATCAAAAACAGTCAACGTGCCGGGGCAGGTGACACAACCGGGTGAGACTACTCAAAATGATGATGCTTTTACTCCGCGTGTGGGGATTCTTTACCAACCGAGCAAAGCTGTATCCTTGTACGCCAGTTACTCAGAATCCTTCACTCCCAATACGACAAATACAGCAACGGGTGAACCTTTTGAACCGCAACGGGGCAAAGGTTATGAGTTTGGCGTAAAAACAGAGTTGCTAAATGGTAAACTGTTTGCCACGTTGGCATATTTTGACATTACCAAACAAAATGTGGCGGTTACCGATCCCAACTTCCCCCTTGCATCAATCGCATCTGGAGAACAGCGCAGTCGTGGGGTTGAGTTCGATGTCGCGGGAGAAATATTGCCGGGATGGAAGATCATCGCTTCCTACGCTTACATCAATGGTGAAGTCAGCGCTGATACCAATCCCGAATTGGTTGGCAATAGGTTATATGGTGTTCCCGAACATAGTGCCAGTCTGTGGACAACTTATGAAATTCAGCGCGGTAATTTGCAGGGTTTAGGGGTGGGAGTTGGATTTAATTATGTGGGTGAAAGACAGGGGGATTTAGCTAACAGCTATCAGGCAGATGGTTATTTCATCACCAATGCAGCAGTTTTTTATCGGCGCAATAATTGGCGATTTGGGCTTAACTTCAAAAATATTGGTGATGTCAAATACATCGAAAGTGTATCGAATCTGCGAGGTGGAGGTAACATTTTTGGCGAACCATTGACCGTGATTGGCTCGGTTTCGCTGCAGTTTTAACCCCACCCTAACCCTCGCTGATGGCTTAGGGAGGAAAGCAGACAGATTCCTTCCTACCTTTCTAAGAAGGAATTGAGGAGGGTAGTTAAAAGAAGTTTCAAGATAGTCCACCATCCGCTAAAACTACTTTCTTCAGTGAAATAGCCTGATCAATTATTGATAACCATGAGCAAACTTTCTAAACCAAGCGCACTCAACGACGCGAAAGTTAAAACTGTTTTAAATCGACTGCACGCAGAAGCTGATAGGCAATTACCTAGATTAATTCTCCACTACTTGCCAAAGCTTCCTGGCTTATTTTTGGGTAAGGGCATTAAGTGGGATCAGACAAAAACTGAATATTATAACGATAAATACATTCCCATTGAACCAGACCAAGGAGAATTCCTGTATTTAATAGCCCGTGCAATTAATGCCAAAACTATTATTGAGTTTGGTACTTCTTTTGGAATTTCTACAATTTATTTAGCGACTGCCGTGAGAGACAATGGTGGCGGCATTGTTATTGGCACCGAAATGGTACATGAGAAAGTCGTGCAAGCCAGAAAAAATATTGCTGAAGCAGGACTAGAAACCTATGTGGATATTCGAGAAGGTGATGGTTTAAAAACACTAACAACTTTAAATAAAACAGTTGATTTAGTATTGATTGATGGCTGGCCAGAATTAGCTTTGGATGTATTAAAAATTATAGACCCATTTATCCGACCAGGCGGAATTGTTGTCTCTGATAATGTCAATACCTTTAAGGAGCCGCTCAAAGATTATGTTGATTTTTTGCAGAACCCCGCTAATGGTTATCGGTCATCAACTTTAAATTTAAAGGACGGAACAGAATTTTCAGTGAAAGTCAGGAGGCATGATGAAAATTAAACAGTTTCTATCAAGATGGTCAAGAACAATTCACCGATGGGTTGGGCTTTACTTTGCTGTGGTCATTGCAATTTACCTAATAGAAATAATTGCCCTTCCATCTGCTTTCAGTTCTGGCTTACCTACAGTTGACGGCAAACCACCCACTCAAACTGTTGCAGAAAATACCAGGTCTTTACTTTCTCTAGAACAGGCAACACATGCATTAATCTCTCTGCAGCCAGAGGGAATTAATACGCTACAAGACATTGATGAAATTGCCTATCTACCAACTTTAGGCGTTTATCGATTTGAAAATAAAAAACGTCTGTTTGAGTGGTATCTTGATGCTCATAACGGCAAGTTGTTGAAATATGGTTTCAATAGCACCGATTTTTTGGAGTATCGAGGATTGCTAGGATGGTTTGCTCCCTGGATTCACAATCTGATTGAAATGTCCTTTTTGTTTTTTAAGTCAACACTGGCAGTCAGCGGTGTTTATCTGTTCATTTATCCGTTTCTAGTAAAGAAAAATTCAGAGATGAAGTCAAGCGTAGTAGTACCAGGAGAAAGTCCATGCGACTCACAGTAAAACCCAAAATGTAGAAGCGATCAGGAGCATCTTAATTTTGCAAGACGCTAGTGGGAGAAAGATGCTCCCAGCTTAACGTGAATTCGACCGTTTATGCGGTGGGGCGCGGGTTTAACACGTTCGTGCAGCGTGTCGGAAGGTTGCCAAGGTTACTTGATAATTCCCAAAACGGTTGGAACTTCAGATTCTGCGATTTTAGGAGCCAAGAAACCCTTGGCATATATATGAGGATTCGCTTGCGCGATTTGAGTATATGATTGGCGGACTTGAGTGTTCACCGCGACAGTCTTTACATCGTACATCTGCGTAGCTATCTTGGGATAAAATCCGATGCCGATAATCGGTAAGAGAAAACAGGCAGCGATGAACAACTCACGCGGTCTGGCATCTTCATAGACTGCTTGGTTAGGCAGGAGGCAGTCAGTACCGAAGCAAACTGCGCCTTCATCATCCTGATTCTCCGAGTCAGCATTGCCAATTTCGCATGAGAGTGCTGCACCAGAACCGTAAAATACTTGTCGCAGCATTGAGAGCAAATAGATCGGCGTGAGGATAACTCCCACTGCTGCTAAGAAGACTGTCACTGTGCAGAAAGTTGAACTGTAGATGTCGCTGGTCGTTACGCCAACGAAGACTGAAAGCTCACTGGCAAAGCCGCTCATACCAGGGAGAGCCAGCGACGCCATTGCTCCAGCCGTAAACAGGGCAAACACTTTGGGCATTGGCTGACCCATACCACCCATCTTTTCCATTACCATTGTATGAGTGCGATCGTAGGTCACGCCTGACAGGAAGAACAGCACAGCTGCGATTAAACCGTGTGAGATCATCTGCAACATCGCACCGCTGACTCCCAAGTCGGTAAAGGACGCAATACCCAGCAATACGAACCCCATGTGGGAAACCGACGAATACGCTAGGCGACGCTTCATGTTGGATTGGGCAAAGGAGTTCAACGCGCCATAAATAATGTTGACGACGCCCAAAATGGCTATAATCGGTGCAAAGTAAATGTGTGCATCAGATAGAAGCTCCAAATTTAGGCGAATCAGTCCGTATCCACCCATTTTCAGGAGTACACCCGCCAAAATCATTGACACGGGAGCAGAAGCTTCACCATGTGCGTCAGGTAGCCAAGTGTGCAATGGGAAAACAGCCAATTTGACACCAAATGCAATCAGCAATCCTGCGTAAAGGGGCAGTTCTAGCGTCAGCGGGTAATTCTTCATGGCAAGCTCTACTATATCAAAGGTCATATTATCGTCGTAGAGTGCCATTGCCAGCGCCGCTACCAGAATGAAGATAGAAGCTGCTGCGGTATACAGTAAGAATTTCATTGCTGCGTAGCGACGCTTTTGTCCACCCCAAATCGAGACGAGTAGGTAGACGGGAACCAGTTCCAGTTCCCACATAATGAAAAACAGCAGCAAGTCTTGCGCGACGAATACCCCTATCTGTGCGGAATACAGTACCAGCATCAGAAAATAGAACAAGCGAGGCTTAATATTAACTTGCCACGCTGCAAATATCGAAAGTGTCGTCACCAGTCCTGCCAGAAGCACAAGCGGTACAGATAGTCCATCGACCGAAACTGCCCAGCTAAAACCTAATTGAGGCACCCAGGCATATTTTTCCGCGAGTTGAAAAGTCGCGCTGGTTGCATCGTAATGGGTCAAAAAGGCGTAGCACATCAAGACAAAGTCCGCAAATCCTATACCTAGGGCATACCATCGCACAACCTTGCCGTCTTTATCAGGCAATAAGGGAATGATTAGGGAAGCAATGAAGGGGAGGAGGATAATCGCGGTCAGCCAGGGAAATCGATCCGCTATCATAATTCAAATGAGCAAAAATACTTATCTGTTAATAATGTCATTCTACTAAACTTTGTAAAGATTGAAAAATTCATCTTTTCCTCAGATAAGCATATAGAAAAGTCTATCTTGCCAACAATTCTAAATTTGGATCTTTAGGACTTCACGACTTTGTTGCTGGAATTTAGCTTCTTCGCCGTAAGCCCCACGCTATAGTGGTACTCCACTTAGCGCTCTTGTTATAAGTGAAAGATTTAACCGAAGCACAAAAAGCCACACTCAAATTTCTCAGCACAATTGCCGGAGGCGCAGCTAGCTTAACGCCATAAAATAGTTTATGCCAGTTTGATTTTAGTGATCGTTAAGTTGACGGTTTAGAAAGGCTGAGACGACTTCTCTGACGTCAGTTGCAGAGTTTTGCTGCATGGCTGATGCAGCGATCGCCTCTGATTCCGCCATTGTCAACTGGGCGATCGCCTGCTTAAATGCTGGAATACCTTGCGGATTCAAACTCACTTCATCCAATCCCAACCCTAGTAAAATCGGCGCTGCTAGAGGATTGGCTGCGAGTTCTCCACATAACCCCACCCAAAGGCCTGCTTTATGTGCAGCTTGGACAGTTTGCTGAATCATCCGCAACACAGCTGGATGCATTGCATCAACCAAACTTGCAACTAAGGGATGCGTGCGATCTGCCGCCATGACATACTGGCTAAGGTCATTCGTTCCGATACTAAAAAAGTCCACTTCAGCCGCTAACTGTTCAGCAAGAATAACTGCCGAAGGTATCTCCACCATTATCCCCACTTCCATCTTTTCATCAAAAAGCACACCTGCTTGACGTAGTTCTGCTCGTACTTGGGCTAATATTGCCTTGGCTGCTTGTATTTCTTGCACAGTAGCAATCATCGGAAACATAATCTTAATTTGATGTCCGAGACTCGCTTTTAAAATTGCCCGCAACTGGGTTTTCAAAATATCAGGATGATCCAGACAAAAACGAATTCCGCGCCAACCCAAAAAAGGATTACTTTCTTGTGGTAAATCCAGGTAAGGAATTGGCTTGTCGCCTCCCACATCAAGTGTACGAATAATCAACGGACGATGATCAAGAAGTTGGGCGATTCTTTGATAAACTGCTATTTGTTCTTCTTCTGTTGGCGGTGTTGTTCTTTCCAAATAAAGAAACTCAGTGCGGAATAGTCCCACGCCTTCTGCACCCAAGCTCAAACCTTCTTCAGTATCAGAGATACCCCCAATATTAGCGTATACTTTGATTTCCCTCGTCTTGTCACGAGTCACTGCTGGATTCGCCGCCGTTGTGATTGCTTGCTGATGAGCAAGTTCCTGTAGATTTCGCTTTGCTTCAAGTGCAGTTTGGATATCTGGTTCTGGTTCTATCCAAACTCTGCCAATCTCTCCATCCAGTGCTACTATAGTATTATTTGCGACTTGCATAATTTCTGGTGGTAAACCAAAAATAGCAGGAATACCTAATCTGCGAGCTATTATGGCACTGTGTGAAATCGCACTGCCAGATGTTGTACAGATTCCCAGGATTTTAGTTGGATCTAGCCTAGCTGCATCAGAAGGACTTATATCAGTTGCAATTAAAATAACTGGCTCAGATAGATTCAAATGAGTAAGTTTGTCCTCAGAATTTCTCAAATGGGATTCAAATCTACTTAGCAGTCGTAAGACTCGCTGTCCCACGTCTACAATATCAGCAACTCGCTCTTGTAAATAAGAGTCCTCAATTCTACGATAGTCATTTGCCAACTCATTGACCACTGCTTGCCAAGCTGCTTCCGCATTTAAGTGTTGTTCAAAAATACGTTGCTGGACTGCCTCAAGTACCACAGGATCTTCTAGAAAGAGCAGATGAGCATCAAAAATGGCAGCTTCTGCGTCTCCAATTTGGATAGATGCTTGTGAGAATATAGCTTGAATTTCTTCGTGAGCCGCTTGTACGGCAACTTGTAAACGTTGCCACTCTTCTTCTCGATTTTCTACGTGGTATTGCTGAATAAGAATCGGAGTGGGGTGATAGAGAAAAACGGGTGCGATCGCCACTCCATTAGAAGCAGGAATACCTTGGAGAAAGTCATCAACAGACGAAACAATGTGGTTTGCTGGACTAGTAGTAAGAGGAGCTAAAGTGGCATCTTCTTCGCCAAAGTTATTTTCGACTAATGTTTGCAATGCTGCCAGCGCCTCATCCGCATCAGAACCAGTAGCAGTAATAAGCAATTCGTGTCCTTGACGCACAGCCAAAATAGAGACTTGGTTGATACTGTCAGCGCGTACTGCTTCAGTACCCTTAGTAATATTCTGTACTTTTATTTGGGATTGGAAACCTGCTGCTGTTGCCACAAATTTCGCCGCAGGACGAGCGTGTAATCCCAAGGGGTTACGGACTGTAAGACGTATTTGTTTTGCAATTTGTCCTTCAACGACAAATGACGAGGTAGATACGTCTGTGGTTTGCCCAAGGATATGGCTCACGTTTACACCCAATTGAGTGGCTTTAGCAACTAATGCTCCCCTTGCTTGGGCGATCACTTGTTGAATGTTGCAACCAGAAGCTGCAGCAACAGCAGCTGCAATTGCACCTTCAACAAGTGGTGCTTCACACAGATGGACTTTTTCGCGTTGTTCTTGGGAGAGAAACTCAAGTGCCATTTCTGCACTCATCAAAGCGCTGCCTAAATCCATTAAGACAAGGACACCTTGATCATTGTAAATTGAGGCGATCGCCTCATAAACTTGTATAGCATCTGTACCTAGAGGGTTTTTTGGGTCGTCAATTCCTGCTGCAACAGCCAGGGAGACTTTGCCCTGAACCATTTGCACAGCCAGTTCCCGAACTCCTTCTGCTAGCTGGCGACTGTGAGAAACTATGACAATTCCAACCGCTGCCACATCATCAATTCCTTGAGAAGCGTGTACCTATCCACTTACTTTATGCTGAGCGTGGCTTAGAGGCTAGAATGCGTAACGAAGTGTAACGCACCTTCTTTCATTCCATAGCGATGACCAAATAGATTTTATGTACTTGGTCTTACCGGAGTTGTTGAAGGTACTGTTGGAGTCGTTGGTGTTGGTACTGAAGATGGGCTTGCCGGTTGTGGTACTGTTGGAGTCGTTGGTGTTGGTACTGAAGATGGGCTTGCTGGTTGTGGTACTGTTTGTGTCGGTTGTGTTACTGGTACAGAAGGTTGAGTGACTGGTGTTACTACTGGTATAGAAGGTTGAGTTACTGGTGTTACTACTGGTACTGTAGGTTGAGTTACTGGTGTTACTACTGGTATAGAAGGCTGAGCGACTGGTGTGACTACTGGTACTGTAGGTTGAGTTACTGGTGTGACTACTGGTACTGTAGGTTGAGTTACTGGTATTACTGTTGTCGGTTGTGTTACTGGTACTGGAGGTTGAGTGACCGTTACAGGAGGTGTAACTATTGGTGATGTGGTAGTAGTGGGTGGGTTGGTTGGCTGCGTCACCGGATCGGTAGGTGTAGACCTACTAGGCTTGGGTGTGGGAGATGAAACGGCATTTGTCACAACTTCTCCTGTTTCTATAATGTTGTTAGCTGGAGAATTATTTTTAGTAATGTTGTTACTGGGTAAATCGGGGGGAGTCGTTGGCTTTATAAAAGGTGGGTTTACAACAACATCCTGACCAGTAAGGGGCGATTGTGCAGCAACAGCAGCAGCAGTCTCAGCTTGAACGCTGGCGATCGCCAGATCTGAACTTGGTATACCATTTTTTAAAGTCAGATTTAAATCCCGAACCAGGGTACTCGTTTGATAAAAAGTTCTTAGATCGAAATCGTATAAACCTTTCAATTCCCCTTTAACTAAAACTATCAGTTGTCCTGCTTTTAGCTCTTGTTTTCGAGAAGCGTCTTTATTAGAAACTTGAATACCACTGTTTGTCAGTGCACCAACAATCGTGGTTTCCGTTTGCGGATCATAACGTACAAATAATGCTGAACCGCGAATTGCTGCTGCGGCATTTGGCGTGCTTATACGTGTTTGTCCCCTACCTGGTGGAATCAGCAGTACCACTGTCCCATCGTCCAGCCTGAAGTTTCTTCTTTGTGGCAAGAATTGAAAAACTGCCTGTTCTCCGATCCTAGCCAAAGAACCGTCGTTAAAACGTAAGTCTGCCAAGGCAGATCGCCCTGTGGACAGCCTATCTCCCGGAGTCATAGGATCCGATTTGCGTGCCGGACGCTTAGAATTCTTGTACGGTATGAGTTGCACCAAATTGCGGAGGTCTTGAATGACCGCAGCAGTCAAAGGAGTTGTAGCATCTGCTTGTTTTGTTACAGGGAGGACAACAACTCCCCAGAAACTAATTATTATGAGTAAAAAAAACTTACGAAACATAGTTTGGAGCCTCAAATAATTTTATTGATACCAAATCAGTTGAAGACAGGTTCTGATGTTCACAGTTTAAGCCTACTTATTTGTTCTGGCATTACTTACGTAAAATTGCTTGTTTTTTATTGATGATTTTATTTTATTTAATGCAGGATTATACTGTTAACTGGTTATTGGAGTTTCTTTTTTTGAAAAACTATGGTGTAAGCTTCATACAGACCTCGTAACCATTTAAACAGCTAAACACTGGTTTAACTTGAATTAAGAAGTAGACATTACCTCTGTTTTCAAGTCCCGACCCTTCAAGGCGGAGTCAGTAACAGTTTATTTGCGTTTTTGATATAAAAATGGGTACATTTACCAAATACTGTCGCTAAAGTCCCTTGAAATAGTAATTTTTTCTCATGGAACCTTTAGCACAGTGAGTAAGTCTACTGTTGCCAAAATGAAAAATTAAATATGCAACCCAAGGGCTGGATAAATTTGTTCTTTTGGATTGTATTAGCTTATAGTAGTGCAATCTTGTTTTACATCAAGAAGGTAGATGCGGCGCACGCTGCCAATATAGACCTATCAATGACTGAAGATGATCTAATACAAAGAATAACATCTTTAGGGGTCGCATGGATACCCGCTCAATTGAGCCAAGAGTGTAGGCAAATATCTTGTAAAGAAGTAAAAAAAATAAATTTTGGTAAAAAAGTTGGGTGTGGGTTAAAACGTGAACAAAAGTGGACAACCCGTGCAAAAACGAGCGGGATCACTGAGACTGACAACGAATTATTGAGAATAAACCCCGTTCGTTTTTGCCACTTCACGAATAATCGTGACGCGAACACGACTAACCAAAAGGGTTGTCCACTCTTGTCGGGTTCAGATGAAACGGGATGTCAGGATAAAGTTGGCATGTCTTTCAATTCTTTTGACTTTACAAGCCAACCTACAGCAAATACTTATGATGGAGTCTCAAATTTCTATTCCCAGACACCACCAGATCAGACACCCCCACCCCCACCAGCATCTCAAGGAAATCAAACACCACCACCAGCAGCACCACCAGCAGCACCACCAGCAGCACCCACTCCAGCACCCACTCCAGCACCCACTCCAGCACCACCAGCAGCACCCACTCCAGCACCCACTCCACCACCACGTCCTGCATCCTCTACACCGGAGAAGCCTCCACAGCTAGAAAGTCAACCCGCTGATCTTCCTCAACCTTCCTCACCAGCTATAGAACAACGGTTGCAATCACCTGAAATTGATTACGCACAAAGATTGCAGAAGCTAAGGCAATTGTTACAGGAGAAAAAGCAAGCGTCTACCCAAGTTCGCGATCCTGAACTAGGAATATTAAAGGTACAACCAATAATAAAACCATCACAACCGCAACAACCCCCAAAGCGTCCTCAGGCTCAGCCGAGATCTATAGGCTATTTACAGGCTCACGTTGGCTATTTCCAAACAGATAACATTTTTTCCTCAAAAGTAAATCCCATAGAAGATGGCTTGATTTACTCTGGATTAACACTAGCTTCTATGCCTATACCCTTAGGAAACAAAACCTTTTTGAATGGATCAATTGATGGCAGTTTAATGCGTTACATTGATCAATCAAAATACAATTACAACCAGGTGAGATTCAACGTTAGTATTTTCCAGCAGTTATCGCCCCAAATGTATGGGGAAATTGGGTGGAACAATCAAAAGTTGTTTTATGCAAGAAATGGTACTAATTTTGCGGCTGGCGATCTCTTTTTGAATGAAGATTCTTTCCACCTGTCTTTAGGACGGCGAGACTCCCTCACATCTAAATTGATGTTAGATAGCTTTTACGAATTGCGTTTCAGCTTGACTGATCCTCCCAGTAAACAAGACAACCGCGATCGAATCATTCATACCGTGTGGGTTTCTTTGAACTACTACTTAGAACGATCTCTCCAAATTGGTCTTGATTACCAATTTGGTTTGTCAGATTTTACCCAACGCGATAGAGAGGACGTATACCATCGGTTATACGGTCATTTAACTTACGGAATATCCAACTACACAAATCTAAGTTTACAAGGAGGTTTGACCCTAGGTGGTTCAACTGATAGATATATAAATGTTGATGGCTGGTTTTTCAGTATTAATTACAATCTGGAATTAGGTCGTTTTTGAGTGTTGTCTTTTATCTTGACTTGTCATAAGTGAGAAATATCTGTAGGACTCATTTTCGATTTTTGCTCAGCTAGATACATTTGATATTAAGTGTTCCTTGTTAAGAGTCTTCACGAGTAAATTCATAAATCAAACCTGATTCCTAATAACTAATCCAATCACTCCAGCTGCCGGGATAAAGTTTAGCTGTAGGAATTCCAGCCAGTTCCAGGGAGAGTAAATTCACACAAGCAGTAACGCCAGAACAGCAATAGACAAAAATGTCCTTTGCATCTTCCAATTCTAACCAGCGTTGACGTTGCTCTTGTTGCGGAAGTAAAAAACCTGCAGAGTCAGTTACTTCCTGCCAAAAATAGTTAACCGCACCAGAAATATGACCCGCAATTTTATCAGTTGGTTCTCTAATACCGAGAAAACGATCTTGTTCTCGTGAATCAACTAACACCACCTCTTGTGAATCTTTGCGGTTTTTCACTCCCAAAAAATCCACAACCATCTGTGGCTGTAGATTAGGGACAAAAGTCGCTATTCGAGGTTCAGGAATCACATCTGTAACAGGATATCCAGCTTTTTCCCAAGCAGAAAACCCTCCATTCAGTACTGCCACTCGCTCATGTCCAAAATAGCGCAACAGCCACCACAAACGAGATGCAAAGGCAAGGCGAGAGTCATCATACGCGACTACAAAAGTTTTTTGAGAATTGATTCCTATAGCTGATAATTTTTGAGCTAATTCAATAGAGTTAGGTAAAGGATGTCTTCCTCCGTGTTCTCCCACTGGACTGGAAAGATCCTGATTCAAGTCGAGGTAATATGCTCCAGGGATGTGACTTTCTTGGTATTGCTGTCTTCCCAGTTGTGGCTGGGCCAGAGAAAAGCGACAATCCACGATAACAACTTGGGAATCATCAAGATGTTGAAGTAGCCATTCACAAGAAACAACGCAAGGGTTATCGATCATAAATTCAGGTTTGTCGGTCAATTGTTTATTATTAATTGTTAGTTGTGCTGTTCTTTACGAACCACTGATTACTAACAACTAACCACTACTTATGACTATGTCAGACTCAGACAATTTTACACCCAAACTCACAGCAGATGGCTCGTTCACTTTTTTTTCTGATGAGTTTAGCGAGTCGTTTCACAGCCATTACGGAGCGCGTCAGGAGAGTTTTTTTAAGTTTGTCGCCCCAACTCAACTATCACTGAAAGCACACAAACCAACAGTGCGGTTGCTTGATGTTTGTTATGGTCTAGGATACAACAGTGCAGCTGCTATAGAAACGATTTGGGCAGTCAATCCCAACTGTTATATAGAAGTCATTGCTTTAGAACTCAATAGCGCTGTACCACAAGCTGCGATCGCCCATCACTTATTCGATAACTGGGAATATAAATATACCCAAATTTTGACTCAGTTAGCCTTTGAGCATCAAGTACTGCAAAATCGTCTCAAAGCGACTTTACTCATTGGTGATGCCAGAAATTCAATCAAACTTGTCAACCAGTCGGGTTTTCAAGCTGATGCAATTTTTCTCGATCCGTTTTCACCACCTCATTGTCCTCAGTTATGGACTGTTGAATTTATCAAACAACTATCTGTTTGTTTAGACATAGATGGCTTACTCGCGACTTATTCCTGCGCGGCTGCTGTACGAACGGCACTTTTGGCAGCTGGACTACAAATAAGTTCTACCTCACCAGTGGGAAGAAAGACACCTGGTACAGTAGCCGGACATCAACAAGTAACTAGCCATCATGAACTACAAACCACCACCGTTCTATCGTCCTCATCCTTCTTTCTCCCACTTTCTCTAGCAGAACAAGAACATTTACTCACTCGTGCTGCTATTCCTTATCGCGATCCACAGCTGTGCGATGCTGCTGATGTGATTTTGAGACGACGGCAACAAGAACAACAAACTTCCTCTCTAGAGTCTACCTCTGGTTGGCGTAAAAGATGGTTCTCAAAAAATCTACTTAATGATATGTAATATTTATAGCTTTACTGCTCTGACAATCTTATACAGGCATTTTTGTGATCAAAATCACCAATGTAAAAAGTAAGGCATCACTGACACGCAGATGTAATTATAATTATATAATTGACATTGAAAAAACAGCAATAATACGCAAGCCAGTATCTTAAAACCACAACTTTAAACCCAATAGACCTTGTTTTGATAGAGGTTGCATCCGTTAATCATCTTATTTGAAGATTAGATGAAGAAAAATCAGTGAAAACCCGAATTTATATATTTTTCTAAATTGCTTATACTGAAAAAATAGAAATAAAAAGAATCAAGTCAAAATCTCAATTATACAAGTAGATAATAATCTTCTACTGTCGAATAAAAAATCAAAGTTTATATTTGCTGAAAGCTTCTTATATTAAGTTTTTTTGCAAAATAAAACACCAAAAAATCTATAAAAATGAGTGTTAATTTTTTATAAGCTGGAGTTACCTTATAGTTGAAAAAAAAACTAGAAAAGACAGGATAATAAAAAAAATGATTATAAAATACCTTTGGATGCAAGAAAGCAGAAAAAAAGCTTTGCTTGAGTCAAGGTAAATGATGTAAAAAAAATAAAAAAAGCCTTGATTAATGAACATTCTTGTTACTGATACTCATGATTTATTCGTCTCCCAGACGATACAAACTCAAAAATCAACAGTGAATACCTTTGATTCAGATGCGCCGAGAATTTTAGTAGTAGATGATCATCCTATGAATCGGATGACTGCTGCTGCCCTATTGGGAATAGAAGGTTATGAAGTTATAGAAGCAGACAGTGGTTTTACGGCGCTCAAACTGGTAATGCAGAAACAACCAGACTTGATTCTGTTGGATGTGATGATGCCAGAAATGGATGGATTTCAGGTGTGCGAGTTGCTTAAGCAAAATGAACATACCAGACTCATTCCAATCATTTTCATTACTGCTTTGAATGACAGGCGAGCGCGCATTCGAGGAATTGAAACTGGGGGAGATGATTTCATCACCAAACCCTTTGATCATGTAGAGTTAGTGGCGCGAGTAAAATCGCTGATCAGACAAAAGCGTTTGAATGAAGACTTAGAACACGCCGAACAGGTGCTGTTTTCCATTGCAAGGGCAGTTGAAAGTCGTGATCCTAATACTGGTGATCACTGTGAACGTCTGACGCATATGGGAAAAAATTTTGGAGAACATCTCAATCTCACACGCAACCAAATTCGGGATTTAATGTGGGGAGGATATCTTCATGACATCGGTAAAGTGGGCATTCCCGACGCAGTGCTGCTCAAAAAAGGCAAATTGACTGCCGAAGAGTGGGATATTATGAAGCAACACGTTTTAATTGGGGAAAAAATTTGCCAGCCATTACGCAGTATGGGGGGTGTAATTCCCATTATCCGCAGTCACCACGAACGTTGGGATGGCTCAGGCTATCCTGATGGACTTGTAGCAGATGACATTCCAAATCTCGCCCAAGTATTTCAGGTAATAGATATTTTTGATGCTCTGACTAGTGAAAGACCATATAAAAAAGCTTTCACATTAGAAGAAGCCCTTGCTATTATGGCGGAGGAAACAGCAAAGGGATGGCGTAATCCAAAACTCATACAGCAGTTTACAGAGTTTATTTGTTCTTTCAAAGATTGGCAGTTATGTGCTAGCTAGGTTTTAAACTATTACAGTACATCAGTGGAATGATTGGTTAGTTTGACACTATCTTGACTTCTAGTCAAGATATTCTTGGCTCTAGTAGGAGTCTAGTTAACTTAGACGACCTTGCGGTTTTCTTGTAAATTGAGCCTAAACTCAAATTAACACACGCATTCAAAGCAATTCACTGATAGCTAAATTATGGTAGTTGTAGCAATTCTGGCGGCGGGACGTGGAACACGCATGAAATCAAACCTGCCCAAAGTTTTACATTCTTTGGGTGGGCGATCGCTCATCGAACGAGTTATCGACAGTGTCAAACCGCTTTCGCCCAGTCAGCAGATGGTGATTGTTGGGTATCAAGCGGCTGAAGTCAAAGCAGCTATCCAGTCAACACCAGATCTGGAGTTTGTTGAACAGAGTGTGCAACTGGGAACAGGTCATGCCATCCAGCAATTACTTCCCCATCTGGAAGGCTACAGAGGCGATTTGCTCGTGTTGTCTGGTGATGTCCCTTTGCTTCGCACAGAAACTCTCAAAAATCTGTTGCAAACTCACCAAGAAAACCAAAACGCTGCCACCATCCTCACAGCATACTTGGATAATCCCAAAGGCTACGGACGCGTTTTTTGTAATGGTGAAAATATTGTCCAACAAATCGTTGAAGACCGAGATTGCACACCGAATCAAAAACAAAATAACCGTATTAATGCTGGTATTTACTGCTTCCGTTGGCAGGATTTAGCAAAAGTTCTGCCTCATTTACAAACGAACAATTCTCAAAAAGAATACTATCTGACGGATGCTGTCAGCTTGCTCAAACCAGTTATGGCAGTAGATTTGGAAGATGAGCAGGAAATTCTGGGCATTAACGACCGCTTACAACTGGCAACAGCATACGAGATTTTGCAAAAGCGAGTCAAGGAAAAATGGATGAGCGCAGGTGTTACCCTTATTGACCCTGCCAGTATTACAATTGACGACACCGTAGAAATAGAGCCAGATGTGATTATCGAACCCCAAACTCATCTGCGAGGTTATACAGTTATTCAGACAGGAAGTCGCATTGGACCCGGAAGCTTAATTGAAAATAGCCAGATAGGCGAAAATGTCACGGTGCTGTATTCAGTGGTGATAAATAGTATTATACAAACAAAAACCTGTGTAGGACCGTATACCCATTTTCGTGGTCAAGTACAAGTGGGCGCTGGTTGTCGGGTAGGAAATTTCGTGGAATTGAAAAATACCAAGTTGGGCGATCGCACTAACGTTGCCCACTTGTCGTATTTGGGTGACACCACCGCCGGTACCAAGGTCAATATTGGCGCAGGAACAATTACCGCCAATTATGACGGTGTGAAAAAACATCCTACCAATATAGGCGATCGCACCAAAACTGGTGCCAACAGCGTTTTAGTTGCTCCTGTGACGCTAGGAAATGACGTCTACATAGCTGCTGGTTCCACTGTTACAGAAGATGTCCCTGATGATTCTTTGGTAATTGCTCGTGCCCGTCAAGTTGTCAAACCAGGGTGGCGCAACAAGAGTACAGAGCCTCTTAAGAGTCCTGAGTGAAAATACTCAAAACTTGTCACTTAGCCGTCAGAACTGAATATACAGCCAACTTCTGTCCCAACGGGTAGTTCTAAGGTATCGCCAATTTTCTCTCCGTTGTGGTAAGCCGCAAGGAGAGCATCGCTAGTTTTACCCCAAGCGATCGCCCCATTAGCATCTAGGGCGATCGCTCCAAAATTTCTTTTGTGTTCTTGTGCTTCTGCAAATGAGCGCTGCATTGCTTCTTTGAGGGACAGACCATCAGTGACACGTACCACTACTCGTGCTGCTAAACACTCATCCATTATGTCTTCCCCAATACCAGTACAACTAACTGCTGCATATTTTGTCGCATAATTCCCTGCTGGCATTGCAGAATCGCTCACGCGTCCAATTCGCTCAAATCCCTTACCACCAGTAGAAGTGCCTACAGATATCTTTCCTTGAGTATCTAATGCAACAACGCCAATCGTACCGCGTCGGGCATTGCTGGCTTCCACCAGTTCTGCGTCTGCTACGACCCCAGCCATCGTTCTTTGAAAATTGTCCTGACGCTCCCGTATCCACTCTTGCAAGCGTAACTCGGTTAAGCCATTGTAGCTGGGTATTTGCAACTCCCTCGCCAGTTCTGCTGCACCGTAATCTGAGAGTACGCGGTCAGGAGAGGTTTGTAAAGCGATCGCCAAGTCAATAGGATTTTTGACTCGCGAGACATTAATCACCCCACTAAAGCTTTGGGATGTTCCATCCATCAAAGAAGCACTCATGCGGATTTGACCATCCGATTGCAGCACAGAACCTGTACCAGCATTAAAACGGGGGTCGTCTTCCAACATTTGACAACCGCGCACAACAGCCTCATTTGCAGATGCTCCCGACTCTAGAAGAGAATAGACTTCCTCTATAATTTGGTAGAGAGAACGGCGTACCGCCTCAATTCCTCCTTTTGCCTTTAGAGAAGTACCAGCGCCTCCATGAATAATTAACTTAGGTTGTACCTTGATCTCCATCTGTTTGTTTATTTACCCGTACCTTTACGGTCATTGATTTGCTTCATTTGTAGCTTGAGAACGGTGACGACGGCAACGTTCGGAGCAATATTTTACGTCATCCCAGCAATCTGCCCATTTTTTGCGCCAAGTAAAAGGGCGCTGACATACCGGACAAATTTTTGTGGGCAAGTCAGATTTAGAACGAGCACGTCCCATATTATTAATCAGCAGCTTAGAGCTAGATTTCTGAGATTTGGAAATTAATTATAGCTACTTTCGTACAACACAATAGTAAATTTTGTGACTTATTGTCGGGTATTGATTGTCATGCATCTTCAGAGAGAAATCAAGGACTGTCGCAAGAGTGAAGAGCTTTTTCCACTCCTGATGATCACTCAACGTAAATTGCTACTATATGAGACGCTAACAACAGTACCCAGACGCAGCGATTTGAATTTTAGATTGTGGATATTTATAAAAATGCACTTCGTCCCCTCTTGTTCACTCTGCTCAAAGCAGATCCAGAGTGGATGCACTCCTCAACGATTCGCAGTTTAAGCTGGTTGGGAAAAACTGACCACCAAGCACCTGCGAGTTGGATCAACCAACGTCTGGTACAGTCGTTTTGTTTGTCAGATGCACGCCTAGAACAAAATCTCTTTGGGCTGCACTTTCCTAACCCTTTAGGTTTAGCAGCTGGATTTGATAAGGATGGCGTTGCAGTTCCTATATGGTCAAAACTTGGTTTTGGCTTTGCAGAAGTGGGAACTGTGACTTTTCATGCACAGCCAGGAAATCCCCGTCCTCGCTTGTTTCGCTTACCCTTAGACAAAGCCGCCCTCAACCGTATGGGCTTTAACAATCAAGGTGCTGCAGCAATGCTGGCGCGGTTAGCACAACGTAAGCAAGAGTTAAATCTATCTGTACCTATAGGTATTAATCTGGGAAAATCTAAGATAACTCCTCTAGAAGAAGCCGCGAAGGATTATCTCGATAGTTTTCGCTTACTGAAGAATTTTGGAGACTATTTTGTCGTCAATGTCTCTTCACCCAATACGCCGGGGTTGCGATCGCTCCAAGATGCCCCGATGCTTAGTTCTATCTTGGATGCTTTACAACATGAAAATAATGCATATAAGCCGATTTTTGTCAAGATAGCTCCGGATTTGGAATGGGAGGCGATCGCCGATATTATTTCCCTAGCAAAAACCTATCAATTAGCTGGAATTATTGCCACCAACACCACTATCCGTAGGGATGGACTAAAAACAAAGGTGATTGACCAAACTGGCAAATCACCTCAAGAAGAAGCTGGTGGTATCAGCGGTGCTCCAGTAAAAGAACGTTCCACCGAAGTTATTCGTTTTATTTGGCAGCAAACAGCAGGTCAATTACCGATTATTGGTGTTGGCGGTATATTTACTCCAGAAGATGCTTGGGAGAAAATCACAGCTGGTGCTTGCCTTATTCAGGTTTACACAGGCTGGATTTACGAAGGACCAGCCATGATACGCCACGTTCTCCAAGGGTTGCTATATAAGCTAGAACAAAGCGGATTGAATAGCATCTGCGAAGCTGTCGGTTTACAAGGAAAAATGGAAAAGTAAAAAGAAGTTTCTTCTATCAGTGAATAGTTACTAGTACAGCGCGACAGAAATAACCAGACAGTTATAAACAGGGTAAAACCTAGTTTATGTATGTATTTTTTCTCCTGACTTCTGACGACTGACGTCACGAGTCCTTGTACTAGTACAGTGAATAACTGGTAACTGGTAACTGGTAACAGAATAACTTTTTTAACTTTTGCCTTCGTCAGCCGGGAAAAACTCTTTCGTTTTTCGGGAGTATTTCCAAGCAACTCCATCTGGATCCTTGGTGCGACTCCACTCTGGAAAATCGGGATCGTCCCGCCGCTTATAAACTGTGCTGGAATAAACATTGAGACGCTTGGCAAGTTCAGATTGAATCAAAGAACCAAACATCAATTGTTTTTCCAGCGGTTTTTTTG
The DNA here is from genome assembly GCF_963888615.1 of Brasilonema octagenarum UFV-OR1. Lineage (NCBI taxonomy): Bacteria > Bacillati > Cyanobacteriota > Cyanophyceae > Nostocales > Scytonemataceae > Brasilonema > Brasilonema octagenarum. The sequence continues at coordinate 42,469 of NZ_CAWPKW010000183.1, forward strand.
CTTCCTCTTGGATTGGTTGAGGTAGTGGTTCGGTTTCTAGTTCTTGTAAAACTGGCTGGGGCGTTGGTGGTACTAGAAACGGTAGCGCTTGCTGGGTAACAACTGGTTGACTTTCAAGTTGTTTGGGTGGTTCGCTACTGTCAAGTATGCTGCCTAGAGTACTCGCGGTGATAAATTGATAGACTTTGCTTCCATCTTCGGAGTTAACCGTGCTAGCAGCAAATTCCGATGCTTTCGTATCTAGGTAGCGTTTTGCTCTTTCCCCAGGAAAATTGCCCTTGATTGCCAAATCCATTGGCGTAATCTTGCCTTGGTTTTCCCGAATCAGTTGATGGAAAATCGGATTTACCTTCTGGCACCACTTTTGCCATGTGTAAAGTTGCCAGACATTAAAAGCCAACACAAGTAGGATTAGTGCCAGCCAAATTCGCCAAGTAGCAACTACGAAAATAATTAAAAACGAGATGGGCAAAAGTAGAACTAGAAAACCCTTGCCGTCACTTTCTATAGTTTTTTCACTCATGCCGATAACTGCCAAGTGACTGTGTGTGGAAATAATAATATATCTTGGCAAAAATTGGGAACATTATTTGTGTTATTCGTCAGTTTGCCAAAAAAGATTTCGGCAAAACCGAATAGAAGCTATAAAGCAATACGGTTTAGTTAATGGTGTTTAGTTTTATTAAGATCCCCCAACGCCCGTTAAAAAGTTTGCTCAGTTCCCTCCGTTGTAGCGACTGGCGTGGGCTAGGGAGGATGAATCCTTAACCCAAGCGTATTGAGCTATAAAGTCCTCCTCGCCAAGCGCTTTGTTTGATGTGTGGAGAGATAAAAGTTATGAGAAAATTTTTTACCCCAGCCCTTGACATAGTATATTACATATACTACATTCAAAGGACAAGCACATGCTTTGAAAAAATTCAATTTTCAGCCCTGGAGAATGCGTTACAAAAAATTAAAAACGTTTCTTCTTATTTTGAACTTTGTATGCGCAAAGCGCACGCTAAGAGCGAACGCGCAGCGTCTGGGCAGGAGATACGCGTAGTGTGCCCGCAGGGCATACTTTGAACTTTGAACTTTGAATTTTGAATTTTGAATTTTGAATTTTACTTGTGGCGGGTAGCTCAGTTGGTAGAGCGCCAATATCCTTATTCAACTCTTGCCTGAAAAGGACGAAGAATGAGGGTTATCGTTTGAGGAACGGGAGGTCGCAGGTTCAAGTCCTGCCCCGCCACCTTCCATTTTTGCATGCATTGGCTGGGAGAGAAAGCCGTGAATTACAAATTCTTTACTCAAAAAAAGACAGGAACACCGCAGACTCAGCCTATTCCTGGACAAGAAGCCCAGATGATCCAAGGACGTTCTGGTGGTTGGATGTTCGATGCAGGTCTTTGGAAGATGCTGCAGCGTTGTTTGCTGATTGGCACGGCAGAAAGCACTTATTATGCGGGCAAAAATGAATTGACAGAAGATTTTGTTGAGGTGACGAGACAGGCGATCGCCAAAGATCCTCAGCGAGTCGCACAAGAAATCCTTTACGCCAGCGATGGACGCGCCATTAACAACAGTGCGCCTATTCTTGCGCTGGTTTTACTGTCGATGGGTGAGTCGCCAGAAGCCAAAAAAGCATTTGGTGAAATCTTCCCGCAAGTTGTCCGCACGGGGAGTCATTTTTATGAATGGCTGAACTACACTAAGTCTTTGCGGGGATTTGGTAAGGTTGTACGCGAAGCTGGAAAAAATTGGTTCTTACGGGAAGATGTTAAGGGTTTGGCTTACCAGTTGCTGAAGTACCAGCAACGTTATGACTTCTCCAACCGAGATGCTTTGCGGCTGTTCCATGTCAAACCACCTACACAAGACCATCAACAACTATTTGAGTGGGTAGTCAAAGGATGGGAAGTTTTGCCAACAGAAATCCCATCTGGGGCGTTAGCACAGATTTGGTGGTATGAGTGGCTCAAGCGCAATCCAGATCAGACTCACGAAGCTATTGTCCAAGGACACCTAACCCATGAAATGGCTGCACCCGTGGGCAAGATGGATAAATCTGCTTGGCAGTTGCTGTTTAACGAAATGCCAATTGGTGCATTGTTGCGTAACTTAGGTTCACTCACTGAAATAGGAGTTTTAACATCTGATGAATCTGTCAACTTGCAGCGAGTTGAAGCGGTTCTCAACAACAAAGAACATTTACGTAAAGGTCGCATTCATCCAATTGATGTTTTAAAAGCACTCAAAACATATGAGTCTGGTGGGAAATTGGGACGCAGCAAAAAGACTTGGAACCCAGTTCACAAAATTGTGGACATTTTAGAAAAAGCAGTGGAACTATCTTTTGATGTCGTGCAACCCACAGGCAAAGTGTTCATGCACGCTGTTGACGTGTCTGGTTCTATGGGTTTTCCAATTGCGGATATGGGACTAACTTGTTGTGAAGTCGCCGCAACAATGGCACTAGTCACAGCAAAAGCAGAGAAAAGCTATATGATTCGTGGTTTTTCTAGTCAATTTTACGGCTTGGGTATCACCGCCAAAGATACTTTTCGTTCAGCGGTGGACAAAGCGAGTGACAAAAACTTTGGTGGAACAGATGCATCTGTTGCTTACGAATGGATGATTAGGAAAAAGTATAAGGCAGATGTCATCTGCTTTTGGACAGATAATGAATCGTGGGCAGGTGACAAGCATCCAAGTCAAGCATTGGCTGAGTACCGCAACAAGGTAAATCCCAATATCAAAGCAGTGTACATCACACTTGCACCTTACCAGATTACTTTGGTAGATCCGAATGATCCCCTGTCTTGGGATTTGGGCGGCTTCGATCCAGGAACGCCTCGTATTATTCAGATGCTGGCTACGGGTGAATTGTGATAGAGATATCTGTCCATTTATTGCCTCCACAACATGGGGGCTTTTGTTTTTTTGGGGTAAAGTGCGATATCTGAAGACAAGCTACTATGAGTCTACACACCATTGTTAAAATATCCACAGAACCTGCAAGTGGCAAGATATGTCAGCCAAGGATAGATTTCACGATACAGTAAAAATAGCGCTTCAGAAAGATGGGTGGTTGATTACAGATGATCCACTACGTATTCGTATCAGTTCTACAACAAAACTGTACATCGACTTGGGCGCAGAGAAAATTATTGCAGCTGACCGCGATGGACAAAAAATTGCCGTTGAAATCAAAAGTTTTTTGGCTGCTTCTACAATGGCAGAATTCCATACAGCAATTGGACAATATATCAACTACCGCTACGCTTTAGTGGATTTTGGTTATAAGCACACTCTATATTTAGCAATACCCTTAATTACCTATAATGATTTTTTTACACAGCCATTTGTTCAGTCAGTGATTCAACGTAGTCAAGTAAATTTACTCGTTTACGATGACGAAAAAGAGGAGGTTGTGCAATGGCAAAGCTAGAAAAATACCAAGAGTATATTCAGCAATTACTCAGAAAATATGCAGAGCGTGATTCTGGTGAAGATGGTGTAGAAGCACAGATAATTTTTGACACAAAGCACGATCATTATCAGCTGATATATGTAGGTTGGCACAATCGGCGGCGGATTTATGGACCTGTGATGCATTTGGATATCAAGGATGGCAAGATTTGGATTCAGTGGAATGGTACAGAAGATGACATTGCTGCTGAATTAGTGGAGATGGGTGTGCCAAAGCAGGATATTGTCTTGGGCTTCCACACGCCTCATATGCGACAGTTTACGGATTTTGCTGTTGGGTAATAGCCATTGCAACCCGTCACTAATGAAAGAAACACTTCACTCCCTCCCCAAAAGTATTTATTTTAATTAACCCAATATTAACTTGATTTTTACACCATCTTTAAGATCGTCCTATTTAATACATTTGTAGTACGGCTGCGCAGAAGTCTAAAATTCAAAGATTTATACCACAAAACTTGTGGTTTGTTTTCTGCGAGCTTTATTTCCGCAACGCTGTAGTCGTTAAAAATTACAAGAATCACGAAGTTTGGAGAGTACATATGAATATATTAAGTAACGTGAGTAACCCGAAAATGATTTTGAGAGGTTTCAAAGTAGTTACTTATACAATGATGGGGTGGGAAATGTCGCTTCAATATCATGATCGCTATATACTTGAACAAACAATAATTCCTTTTTTTATTGATAAAAAGGAATTTGCTAAAGTCTTATTTGTCGGATGTGGCTCTTATACAAAGCACTACGAAAAATGGTTTGAAAAAAAAGAATACTGGACAATTGATATTAACCCAATGAAAAAGATTTATGGTGCCAATAAGCATATTACTGGCTCTATGAGTGATTTAAATCTTTATTTTAAAGATAACTCTTTAGATTTAATTCTTTGTAATGGTGTTTTCGGCTGGGGATTGAATGAGAGGAAAGACGTGGAAGATGCATTTTTGGGATGCTACCAATCTTTACGTCAGGGTGGTGTCCTTGTTGTAGGGTGGGATGACGTTCCAGAAAAGAAACCTTTTCCCTTAGAAACTTGTGAAAGCTTAAATCCTTTTCAATCCTACTTTTTTCCTCCTCTATCAACTTCACAATATAGAAATGTGGCAGATGAATCAGAAAAACATGTCTTTAATTTTTATCTCAAGTAAGAAGAATTAAAGAGAGCAATTATTTTCTGGTTATGCATTTATATTCTTTTAAGTATAAATTGTTTCGATATAAGTTTCCTGCTCAAAGGGTTTAAATCCCCGCTTAAGATAATTGCTAAGTGCCGCTGGATGGTCTAACGTGCAGGTGTGTACCCAAATGCGATGAGTTGCCTTTTTCCAGGCCTGCTCAATTGCTATTGTCAACAGATACTTACCTAATCCACGTCCTGTATACTCCTTGAGTAGTCCAAAGTAGGCAATTTCAACTGAGCCATCTTCGTATTGCTCTAACTCAAAGTAACCGCTAGGTGCTCCTGTGTAATAAAGCACCCACAATGAAATGCTTGGTTGACTCAGGTGTGTTTGAATCTGCTCATCTGTCCAATTGCGACGATACACCCAATGATACTCATGTCCAACTTCACAATATAGGTAACGGTAAAAGGATGCAGGACAATCAAAAACCTGAGTAACGTGTGCGCGATCTGCTGAAAGCAGCAGCGCTTCGCTATCGTCGCCTACGATCTTTACTGGGTTATGCTCATCGGGCGATCGCATTTGGAGGTGAGTTCTTGTAACTTCGATGCTTTTCATACTTAAAACTTTACAGAGAAACAAGGAAAATATCTACTTTTGTAAACGTTTTAATACAGTCCCAGGACAGAAGATAAAAATTTTTAACTTTGATGATAATAATTACTTAACTGAGCAATCAACCGCAGCTCATTTGAGGAGTTATTAATGCATCTAGAACCAATTGTTTCTTTCGCTATTCTGCTGACGGTTATCTTAATAGTCCCTTTATTGTTTGAACGATTCAAGCTGCCAGGATTGATAGGTTTACTCATCGCAGGCGTAGCTTTGGGACCGCATGGATTGCATCTCCTCAATACCGAGTCGGAAACCCTCAAGCTACTTTCTGACATTGGGCTGGTGTACCTGATGTTTGTGGCTGGGCTGGGAATTGATATGGAACAGTTTGAGCAAACCAAGCATCGTTCCATTGGCTTTGGTACATTCACTTTCCTACTGCCCTTAATTACAGGAACCATTGTGGGGCGGATGTTTGGTTTTGGTTGGAATGCTTCCGTTTTGATTGGCTCTTTGTTTGCTTCCCACACTCTGCTGGCATACCCAATTATCAGTCGATTGGGAGTCATCAAAAATGAAGCTGTAACTGTTACCATAGGCGCTACCATCTTTACAGATATCGGCTCACTGCTGGTCTTAGCGGTGTGTGTCGCTATCCATCAAGGAGCATTCTCTACATTTAGCTTAATGAAGCTACTGCTCGGGCTGGTTATCTACTCTGCTGTTATCTTATTTGGCTTCAAGTGGTTGGGACATGAGTTTTTTCGACGAACCAGAGACGAACAAGGAAACCAATTTTTATTTATCCTCATGGTTGTTTTTATCTCGGCGCTGGGAGCAGAAGTGATTGGGGTAGAAAAAATTGTTGGGGCATTTCTGGCAGGGTTAGCAGTCAATGAGGTTATCGGTTCTGGACCTGTAAAAGAAAAGGTAGTCTTTGTTGGTAATGTCCTGTTCATCCCAATTTTCTTTGTTGACCTAGGCTTGTTGATTGATATTCCGGGATTTATAAAAAGCATTAGTTCTGTATGGCTGACTCTGGCAATTTTAGTGGGTTTAATTGGCAGTAAGGGAGCAGCAGCACTCCTGGCAAAAGTTGTTTACCGCTACAACTGGCAAGAAATGATTACGATGTGGTCCTTGTCTCTGCCTCAAGTAGCAGCTACACTAGCGGCAACTTTGGTGGGTTATCGGGCAGGCTTATTAACGGAAGGTATACTCAATGGTGTGATTGTTCTGATGATGGTGACGGCTACATTAGGACCACTTATTACTGCCCGAAGTGCTCCTGGGTTAATTACAACGGATACAACTTCCGAAGCTTCTGAATCAACACTTGTCTGGAAAAATGACCCATCTCAAGCGTTGACAGTGGTTGTACCTGTTCGCAACCCGGAAACAGAGAGAAATTTGATTGAAATGGCGGCACTATTAATCCGTCGGGAATCTGGTAGAGTCGTCCCCCTAGCGGTTACACCTGCTCACATTCACATGGACTCACCAGAGTTGGAGAACGACATACAGCAAAGTAAGATTCTTCTGTCTAAAGCAGTAGAACTTGGTCGGGAATTTGGGGTAGAAGTGGAACCACTGGTACGTATTGACCAGGGAATAGTTCATGGCATTAACCATGCCAGCCGCGAGCAAGATGCTAACTTGATTGTCATGGGCTGGGGTAGTACGACTGGAATACGTGCCCGCCTGTTTGGTAATGTAATTGATAGTGTGCTTTGGGCATCTCACTGTCCCGTGGCTGTTACTCGCCTGCTAGATTCACCGAGCAATATCCGCAGCATTTTGGTACCTATTGAAAATCTGACCCAAGAAGCAGTGCGAGTTGTGCGATTTGTGGAGATTTTTGCACAAGCGAATCAGGCAGAAGTCACGCTGTTGCATGTGTGCGCTCGCCGTACTTCCCCCGCCCGCGTTGCCTGGATGGAGTCGCAATTGAATCTCCTGGTTTCCAAATACTTCCCCCAAAGCCATACGAATATCAAAGTTCTTGCGTCTGATAATTTAGTCAATGCTATTCTCAAGGCGTCGAAATCCTGTGATTTGGTGGTACTGCGATCGCGCCGTCGCCGGCTCAACATTGGTGAAGTTGCTCTCAGTGATGTGACGACTGAAATCGTACGGCAGATTCAGTGTTCTGTTGTACTACTAGGTGAACCACAAGGTTATCAAGACAATTTAAGTAAAGCTAGAGAGGTTGTCAAAAAATCATCCCCAGAAAACTTGACAAAACAAGAGATTTAATTATTTTAATTGCAGACAGCAGAATCCAAAATCAAAGTCAAGATAGATGCAGCTGTAACTAAAATTAGTTGAAAATAGAAGCAAAAATCAGTACTTTGCTTTTGATTCTCCCGAAAGTCATGACATTCGATTACGACCTGTTTGTGATTGGTGCTGGTCCAGGAGGACTGGCAGCAGCTAAGGCAGCAGCAAGCTATGGCATCCGTGCCGCTATTGCCGAACAAGGAGCCGTCGGTGGTACTTGTGTTAATCGCGGCTGCGTACCGAAAAAATTGATTGTCTACGCTGCTGATTTCGCCTTGCAAAACCAGATAGCACATAGCTACGGTTGGAGTGACAGCCAAAGCCGCTTTGACTGGACACAATTCATCAAGTCTGTATACCAGCAGATCGAAAGCATTCACCATTCGTATTTTGAACAGTTGCAACAAGCTGGCATTGAATTGATTCGAGGTCATGCGACTTTCGTCGATTCTCACACTGTCGAAATTAACGAACGCAAATATACGGCTGATAAGATTTTAATTGCTGTAGGTGGGGGCGCTAATAAGCCAAACATTCCAGGCATTGAATACGCTATTACTTCCCGCCAGATATTTGATTTACCCTACTTACCCAAACGCTTAGCAATTATTGGCGGCGGCTATATTGGTGTGGAATTTTCCAGCATGATGAACGCTTTTGGGTGCGATGTCACGCTGATTGAGCATGATGAGATGATTTTATCAGGATTTGATGAGGACATTCGCTTGGGTGTTCAAGAAGGTTTGAACAAAAGGGGAATTCGCTTTATTGGCAACAGCAGCGTCAAACAAATCAAATACTCAGAAGAAAAATTGGTGTTAACCATAACTGGCGACTCCCGAAAAACAATTGCGGCGGATACTATATTGATTGCCACAGGTCGTACTCCAAATACCAAAAATCTCGGTTTGGAAAACGCTGGAGTAGAACTTGAGGAAAAAGGCGCAATCAAAGTCGATGACTACAACCGCACAACTGTAGAAAACATTTTTGCCGTGGGTGATTGCACTAATCGCCTGCAATTAAGCCCAGTTGCCAAAGCAGAAGGTCGTGCTTTTGCCAATACAGTTTTTGGCAAAAAACCCCAAAAAGTTGATTATGAACAAGCCCCCTCTGCTGTTTTTGCCCGTCCAGAACCCGCAGCTATTGGTATGACCGAAGCAAAAGCACGGGAAAAATTTGGTGAAGTTGTAAAATGTTACAGCGTTCACTTTCAACCAATGCTATTTCAAATGACAGAAAAGGACGAACAAGCTACGATAAAAATAGTAGTGAATGGTGAATCTGAACGCGTTTTGGGCGCTCACATGGTTGGTGAACATGCCGCAGAGATCATTCAAAGTCTTGCTGTTGCTATTCGCAAGGGTATTACCAAGCAAGACATAGATGAGACAATTGGCATTCATCCCACAACAGGTGAGGAGTTTCTTTTTCATTCCCTGTAAGGAAATCACTCAATGGTGTCAACAAAACATACCTGAACTTTGCCAGAATAAAATTGTACAGCAAAGAATGGGAATTTATGGCACAACGAATTGAGTGAGGGTTATCTGAGTGCCATTAGGAAATCATTTCGTTGTGCCTCAAAACTTTTCTTAAAAAGATACCATCTCACCTACAGGATATTAACTTTCATTGGTGGAGTGGTATCAAGTTTTTTTAATGATTCTTAAGGACTTAATTAACGGAAGCTAAAAACTATGACATATGATTACGACCTATTTGTCATTGGCGCTGGTTCTGGGGGTTTGGCTGCTTCCAAACGCGCCGCAAGCTACGGGGCAAAAGTAGCCATTGCCGAAAATGACTTAGTGGGTGGAACCTGTGTGATTCGTGGCTGTGTTCCCAAAAAACTGATGGTGTACGCATCCCACTTTCCCGCTTTGTTTCATGATGCGGCTGGTTATGGCTGGAAGGTGGGTGAAGCACAACTAGACTGGGAACGTTTTATCACAACAATAGATAAGGAAGTTCGCCGACTCTCACAACTGCACATTAACTTTTTAGACAAAGCAGGAGTCCAACTTTTACAAGGTCGTGCTAGCCTGATAGACCCGCACACAGTAGAAGTGGACGGACGTAAAGTTACAGCAGACAAAATTTTGATTGCTGTGGGAGGACGTCCGATCAAACCTGATGTATCAGGAATGGAACATGCCATAACTTCCAACGAAATCTTTCACCTCAAAGAACAACCAAAACATATCGTCATTATTGGTTCAGGCTATATCGGCTCAGAATTCGCCTCTATCATGCGCGGATTAGGCTCCCAGGTAACGCAAATTATCCGCAAAGATTTGATTTTGAGAGGTTTTGATCAAGACATCCAGCTTGAAATACAAGAAGGAATGATCAATCACGGAATAAAAATCATCAAGAATACTGTAGTAAAAGCTGTAGAACAAGTCCCAGAAGGTTTAAAACTGACGTTATCAGGAGAACATACTGAACCACTGACTGCTGATGTGTTTTTAGTAGCAACAGGTCGCTCACCTAATGTAGAAGGATTAGGTTTAGAAAATGTTGGAGTTGATATTGTTGCAACTTCTGACGAAGGACCAGCATATAACACCATGAACGCGATCGCTGTCAACGAATACAGTCAAACTTCTCAACCGAATATATTTGCTGTAGGTGATGTTACCGACAGAATCAATCTCACTCCTGTAGCGATAGGCGAAGGTCGTGCTTTTGCAGACAGTGAATACGGTGGTAACCGCCGCGTGTTCAGTCACGAAGATGTCGCCACAGCCGTATTTACCACACCAGAAGCTGCTACAGTTGGTATGACCGAAGCTGATGCACGTTCTAAATTCGGTGACGACGGAGTGAAAATTTATCGCACTCGCTTCCGTCCGTTATTCCACAGTTTGACAGGCTCATCAGAAAAGACAATGATGAAGTTGATAGTGGATGCTAACACAGATAAAGTGTTAGGCGCTCATATGGTGGGTGAAAGCGCAGGTGAAATTATTCAAGGTGTGGCGATCGCCGTGAAAATGGGCGCAACCAAAAAAGACTTTGATGCTACTGTTGGTATCCATCCCACATCAGCAGAAGAATTCGTCACCATGCGCTGAACAAGTCAGCTACACCCGCCCCTTTGGGGCTTGGTCAAACTTCATGTCTGGTGAATTTATTTATCTTCACGGCTTTGCATCCAGTCCTGATTCTGCAAAAGCAAAGTACATACGTACTTGCTTTGCACAAGCCAATATCAAGTTAAAAATCCCTGATTTGAATACTGGCGATTTTTCTCACCTGACAATAACTCGCCAGCTTTCTCAAATTGCGTCCGAATTCAATCATGATTCTACACCAGTCACGCTTATTGGTTCCAGTTTGGGTGGTTTGAGCGCCGCCCATCTGGGACAGCAATATCCACAAGTGCAACGCCTCGTCCTTTTAGCGCCTGCTTTTGGGTTTTTATGCCATTGGTTACCCAAGTTAGGAGATGAGGCGATACAGCGCTGGCAAAAAGAAAGATATCTGATGGTTTACCACTATGGCGAACAGAAGCAACTTCCTCTAAGTTACGATTTCGTGACAGACGCTAGTCAATACAAAGAGGAAACGTTACAACGTCCTATCCCCACCCTTATCCTGCACGGACGAGATGATGAAGTGATTCCTATTCAAGCCAGTCATGATTTTGCCCAAAAACGTCCTTGGGTGGAGTTGATAGAACTTGACAGCGATCACGGTTTAGGTAATGTCATGGCAGAAATTTGGCAGACAATCCGGCTCTTTTGTCAGTTTCCATAAAGTTGTATAATCAACGATCCTTAGTCATTAATTATTTTTTGCTAATGACTAAGACCCATAACTAGTTATGTTCCCATTCATCAGGTTAGACTTAGTGCAATTTACCGCTTACAAACCTCGCCCCAGTAGCGATACTGCTCAAAACGTCCAAGCATCTATCCAAATTGACCCCTCGGCTCCGCGAGGGGTCAAGGCTGAGCGAAGTCGAAGCCTTGACCCCCTAGACACGAATGAAAGTCCCTACGATCTGCCACCAGACTTAAAAGAAAAACTAGCTTGGACATATCAGCAACTCATTGAGACGAACCGTTACGCTGATGGCGGACATGAAACACTTCATGGTGCGATCTGCCGAACGCGAATGCGTGCGCTTTGCGCGCGAGGCAAGCGAAGCTATCGCCCTTCTTTGCCCAGAGGGGTTTCTTGAAGCAAACCCCTCTCCCCAAATCGGAGATTTGGGGCAACCAAGCTGAGTCCTCCGGACACGCGCAAGGGACGCGATGCCGAGTATGTCAATGAATCTGCTCACTTTCGGCTATCTATCTTCACACCTTCCCACATTTCGGTTGGGTAAGGTTCAGATGAACAGATTCAAGCTTTCTCTCAACATTCGGCATTACAAGTTTGGCAAAGCCCGACAGACATTATTTATTTACGCCTAAAACCAAATAATTCTCACTCACAAGACACTGCTGTCAAAAATATTCGCGCCTTGTGCGAGAAATCAACGGAGGATTGCGAATTACTGTAGGAACTCCAGAAGAAAATGCAAAGGACACGAAATCGACTACAAGCTGCTTTACTTTGTTTAAATAAATGAATTTCATTTTGAGGTGACATTAACACAAAAGCACATTCTTTCAATTCATAATTGTTGAAATAGGATGTAAGACTCACTTCTACTCAAATTGTGTCTGATAAAAGCAAAACAGCTAAAACTCAGTCATCAAAATTGCTTTCTTCTTCGCTACTCATGCGGCGTAATATTGCCACAGTTTGTGGTATTACACCCACTAAAAGGGCAAAAGCCTCATCTGGCAATTGAGCAACCATTTCTGCTGGAAAGTATTGTTCAAATTGGTCTAGTATCTTCTGAATTCGCTGTCCTGGTACTTGGTTTTCTGTAATTTGTTTGATTAACCGAATCCACTGTCGCCTAATTAAGTAGGCTTTTTGGCGTTCTTCATGAGATTCCGTATTTAACAACGACAGGTTACCTATAGGCAATGCACCTCGACAATCACGATCATAATCACCACCCACGGCTGCTCCTGGACCCGCAAACTCAGCATGGTAACGTTTAAACAGTATTAAACCATTTCGTCTACGACTGTTGACGATGAAAACTTTTCCACTCAGCAGCATCGTTAGGAGGTCCGAGCTATAAGATTGCTCAGTTCCATCTGGCATGACAAGATAGTCGAGGAAACTGGTGTCAGGGTAATAAGTAGATACCATAGTAGTCTGATAGCGCTGGTAGTTTTCGCTATCCATCTTTTCTCGAAATTTGAATGAACTTGGTTGTTTTTTGCACTATCAGTAGATGAATATATTTATAGTACAATCACAGCTTCAAACTTTCTTTACTATTAACAGTTGGCTTCTTTATTTATCTTAAAGAATAAAGAGAGCGTATCAGTAATTGGGTATTCACATTTTACGAAATTTAACGGAAGTTGTCTTCTACAAAAGAAGCCTTTTATTAAAGTTTATATAAAGAAAGATATCTAGAATACAAAGTTATCGTGATGAATTAAATTGTTTTTAGCGTTATTTCTCTAATGTCATAAGAAGAATCTATTTGAAAGAGTAAGCATTAAATATTTACGCTCTTGTTTCAATCGTCAATTGTTTCTTAACAAATCTGCCAATTTAATACAGAAATTTTTTTAAACTTTTCTTTGTTCGTATGCTAATAAAATTGTTCGCATATATTTTGGCTCAACACTTGAAGTTATTTCAAATTAAGTAAGATTTACAAACAGAAATCTTTTCTTTTGTCTTTTCATAAATTTTTGTAAATAAATACTGTAATCAAAATGATGATAGTGTTGCAATCCTATTTGATTCCTGTGAAAGTGCCTGCGCGTAGCGCATAAATTGAGAGACACAGATCCCTGACAACTTTCACGAAGTCGGGGATCTTGTTTTTCACAAATGATTTAGGACTGCTACATTTATTTATTGTAACTAGTCAAGTCTATTTAGTTAGGATTCTCTAACATTTTCAAAAAATCTTTTTAATGATAACTTTTCTCTTCTAGTAAAAAGTCAGTCAAGAAGCCGTCATGCTCTCGTTTGTTAAATATCTTGAATTTGCTTATGTAAATTTAGGATAACGTTAATTAGGAAAAATCCGCATCTTATGATTAGTAGAAACTCAATATCAAATCACAAACAGAACACAGATTTCCAGATCATCGAAATCAACTCTCAAGCAGACACAATGTCCGAGTATCATATCAAGTAGTATTAACTTGAAATGTCTGTATTAGGTATTTACGGGAGAGACAGAGGCTGTCTAGTGGTGCACCGGAGGCGAATAGCACGACTGTTTTGATCTGTTAATCCTACAAGTGGTGTTGCGATATACCATACGCCAGAAAACTCATTGAGCAGAGAATTCAGACAATTAAGTCGCATTTAGGCGCTTACGCAAGAGAATCTGGCGTGAGCGTCTCAAAAAGAATATATTCAAATGGGATTCAACTTTTTGCTCCTGATATCCCAACTTGAAATAGAGCTGCCGTGCCTGATAGTTATTTTCCAAAACATGGAGGTATAAATCTTGAAACCCCCAAGAGAGGCAAACCTTTTCACAAGCTGTCAGTAACCCAGAAGCAGCACCTTGCCTACGGTATTTTGGATCTATAGCTAAATTAGACAAGTACGGAAAACTCTTACCTGCTTGCATCCAAGAATCGCTAAAACGCACACCCAATTCTACAGTCCCAACGATGTTGCTTGCAGTATCGGCAGTCATGTCAATAGCAACCAAACACAGATGATGAGGTGCAGGAGATGCGAAACGATGCCTTAAGTCTTCGTATATACCCAAACGCAATAATGGAAAAACCCACTTTAATACACCACTTTGGCTATGAAAGCTTTCGGCAATTATTTGGGCAACACCAATCAAATCAGCAGGTGTAGCCGCACGCATTTTAAATTGGCAAGAAGCTGGAAACGCTGCGGCTAAGACTGGTTCTTGAGGAAATGAGTGAAAAAACAAGGGTTTCAAAGCTAGTTCAATTTTGATTTTATCCAATATAAATATTCTCAAATCTCGTAAAACATCATCAAACTTATAGGAAAACTTTGTGAACCCTCAACACGATAAGCCGTTTACTGTGAGCAAGTAATTCAGCATAGCTTTGTGATGATCCCGATTCCTAAATTGGAGGTATGTATTTGTTGAATAGTATACTTTGCTATTTAATCTTAATTGTTGCCATATCGCAAACTTTACCATGATTGCCACCAAAAACAACTTAGTTGCTAATCTTAAAGCGAGTGCGATGCTCGCTTCGGGAGCCGTCCTTTAGGCAAACGCAAAAAAACTTAACATGCTGAGTGAGAGTAAACAAACTCTTATTGAACAAATCGCAACAAGTAATAACGCAGTGTTAGACTGGCTCAGGATTAAGAACACATAAGTTGATATGACACAATCGGTTACTGACAAAACTCCTATTCCAGAAAAATCATGGAGGCGACACAGCGATCCACCTGGTTTGTGGATTGCTGTAGCCACTATTTCTTTTACCCTCCACTTGTTGCTGTTTTGGCTACTGCGCTCGTATTCGTATAATCTCTTATCGCAACGAAATTCGTCAAATCCTATCCCAGTAGAATTTGTAGAGATTTCTTCACAGCCAAAAGCGTCATCAAACGCAAAACCAGTTTTGTCTACAAAACCCTCGACAACTCAAAAGTCGTCTGTAACAAGCTCACCAAAGTTATCTACTCAAGGAAATTTAACACCAAAATCCACCTCTACTATAGAAGATAGCAATGCCATCACACTCGCAAACCCCATAAGCCCAAAAACTTCTCAACCTCAAGTAAAGGATAAAACTCAGCAACCCTTAAAAAAACCGGTTATCAAGCAAGAACAACCAAATCCTGAACCGATCGCAACATCTCAACCAACTCCCCAACCGGAACCATTCATCGCAAAGACTCCAGAACCTCCGCTACAGCCGACTCCAGAAGATACCCCACAAGCACAACAACCCCAGCCAACTCCAGAACCAACAACTTTAGCGGATAATTCAGACACACAGAATCAACCATTACAAAATCAAACTCCAAATCCGCAGAATAACACCACAGATTCAACTCGTCCTGATTCTTCACCCGAAACAGGTGAGCAAGCAAAGCAACCTAACGAGTCTACAGAATCACCTGGTACTCTTCCTAAACAACCTGATGAACAGGTTATTGTTGGAAAAGAAACACCGCTACCAGATCTTGCTCCACCTGTCAAACCAGAGCAGTCGCCACTGGATGAGCCAAAAGTGGGAGGATTTGAAGCGCTCTGGTATCCAGAAGCGGATAAATTAAAGAAGGATATACCAGAAAACCTAGCTCAACAGCAAGACAACAGCAGGCGAAAAGAATTAAACATCGTTTTACCTGACTCAGGACGCGATTTTCAGCCTGTAGATTTTTTAGTGTGGCTAACCATTGATCAAGAAGGCAAATTGCAGTTCATCAAAGTAGATCAAGAAATACCCCTACCACAAAGAAGTGAATACCAGAAATATGCGAATGAAATTTTCCAAGATCAAAAATTTGTCCCCGCAAGCGATAAAGATCCTGCAACTGGCAAGACAAACCCACGATGGAGCAGTCTGCCTGTACGTGTAAAAATCCAGCGCAAATCTCCGGAATCATGATCAAATACTTGGCATCTGAGTAAGATTGTGTTATGTTATAGAGGTTGCAAATTTGCGGGCGTAGTTTAGTGGTAAAACTATAGCCTTCCAAGCTATTAATGCGGGTTCGATTCCCGCCGCCCGCTTATCTAAAAATGAAAAAAGTTTTCAGGGTTAGCCTGAAAACTTGAAGCGTCTTGCTATGAATCATTATTGCGACAAAGAATATGTGATCTTTAACCGAACTTACCGCTGACGTATTCCTTGGTGGCTTCCTGTTTAGGATCTTGGAAAATGACCTCTGTGCGGTCATATTCTACAAGATAGCCGGTACGACCTCCTTTGTCGGAAGTTTGAACGTTAAAAAAGGCTGTCTTATCTGAAACCCGCGAAGCTTGTTGCATATTGTGAGTCACGATCAGAATGGTGTACTGCTCCTTAAGTTCATGCAGCAAGTCTTCAACCCGGAGGGTGGAAATGGGGTCAAGTGCAGAACAGGGTTCATCCATTAAAATAACTTCAGGTTGAACTGCGATCGCCCGAGCAATACACAAACGCTGTTGTTGTCCACCAGATAAAGATAAACCACTTTGCCGCAGTTTGTCTTTGACTTCATCCCATAAAGCCGCTTGTCTGAGCGATCGCTCTACCAGTTCATCCATATCACCTTTGAAGCCGTTGAGTCTTGGACCAAAGGCGATGTTGTCATAAATTGACTTTGGAAACGGGTTTGGTCTTTGAAACACCATCCCAATCCGACGACGCACTTCTACAGGATCAATGTGAGATGCATACAAATCTTCACCCTGGTAAAAAACTTTTCCCTCTGCTCGAAAACTTTCAATTAGATCGTTAAGGCGATTGTAGCAGCGCAGCAAGGTACTTTTACCACATCCAGAAGGACCAATAAAGGCTATTACGTTATTTCTTGGGACATCCAGCCAAATATCGCGTACTGCTAAAAAATTTCCGTAAAATACATTGAGTCCCTCTGTACGAAAAACCGTATCTGTTTGATTCCCGGTTCTAGTGTTGGTAGTCATAAATAGTGGTGCTTTTTTCTGATTTTTGTTAACTGTTCGAGCTTGCTTTTCTATTTAAGTGTGCGACTAGTTGCCCACCGGGCAATGATATTTGTCAGCAGAACCAACAACACCAAAATCAAAGCCGCCGCCCAAGCTAGTGACTGCAAATTTGCATATGGCGAAGTACCAAAGTTGTAAACAAAAACAGCAAGAGAAGCTGTACGGTCAAATAAGCCACTAGGCCAATACTGAGAGGCTTGAGCGGTAAACAGTAAAGGTGCAGTTTCTCCAGACGCACGAGCGATCGCCAGAGTCACCCCAGTGACAATTGCTGGTATAGCTGCTGGTAGCACCACTTGGGAGACTGTTTGAAACTTAGTTGCTCCTAATCCCGTTGCGGCTTGGCGCAAATCTTGCGATACTAATTGCAAGGATTCGTCAGTAGTTCGCACTATAATGGGCAACATCAAAATTCCCAGAGCGACTCCTCCAGCTACCGCTGAGAATGTCTTAGTGGTTATAACCACAACTCCATAAGCAAACACCCCCGCAATAATCGAGGGAACTCCGCTCAAAACATTAGTCGCAAACCGAACCCAGCGAGATATTTTACCAGAGCTAAACTCTGTCAAATAAATTGCTGCCATAACTCCAAAGGGAATGCTAAATAGTGCAGCAAGTGCTACTACTATTATTGTTCCGACAATGGCATGACCAAAGCCTCCTCCTGGTACGAAAGGTGGCGGTGGTAATTGGGTAAATGCGTTCAAATTTAAACTGCTGAAGCCTCGAAAGAGGACGTAAATCAGCACTGCCAGCAAGGGCAAAAGAGACAATATCCCGCACACAAATGCTAAAACCGTCATCACGGTGTTAAACAATGTCCGGGGAGATGACCGAGAGTAAGCCAAATTGGTGCGGCCTGCTCCACCAGAGGACTGCGGTGAAAAACTAGAAGTCATATTTCAAGATACCCCAATGTTACACTCGCTTCACTCGCAGTACTATTAACTCTGCCAAAATGTTGACAATAAAAGTTAAAACAAACAGAATTAACGCTGCGTACATTAAAGCTGAAACTTGCAGTCCGCCGGCTTCTGCGAATTGACTTGCCAGCAGAGAAGAAATCGTATTGCCTGGTGCAAATAATGAGGCGCTAACGTTATTGGCGTTTCCAATCAATATGGTTACAGCCATTGTTTCTCCCATCGCCCGCCCGAGTCCCAGCATCACAGCACTCACAATACCAGAAAAGGCAGATGGAATGAGAACCTTTAAAATCGTTTCCCAACGGGTTGCTCCTAATCCCAAAGCTGCTTGACGCAAACTGGGCGGTAAAGAAATCAGCGCATCGCGAGAGATGGCTGTGATGATCGGCAAAGTCATAATCGCTAGGATGACTCCAGCGACTAACATATTAGGTCCTGCAGGAACAGTGCTAAAAATTGGCAAAAAGCCCAAGGTAGAATTAAGAAATTTTCCCAGGCTTGTTAACGGGGGAACTAAAACAAAAAATCCCCAAATTCCATACACAATACTAGGAATGGCTGCTAGCAGTTCTACCAAGAAGACCAGTACTAGCCGTAATTTTGATGGTAAGAAATTTTCGCTCAGCAAGACAGCGGTGCCAACACCAATTGGTACAGCTATCAGCAAAGCAATAAAAGCGCTTACTAAAGTTCCGTAAATTTGCGGTAATGCACCGTACTCATTTGTAACGGGGTTCCAAGTGCTGTTAACAATAAAGTTAGCACCATACTTCTGAATAGCAGGCAATGCCTGAATCAGAACCTGAAGGGCTATCCATACTAGGATGGCAGCAACCCCCAATGCAAAAAGCCGAGTCAGCCAAATAAAGCCACGATCCAGTGACTTTTCTGCTTGAGAGGGTGGTTTAACTATTGGAATTTGGGCTTGTGTAGTCATGACGAGACCCATTAATGGCAAAAGAAGTGGGAGCGAACCACACAGAACAATTCAAAATTCAAAATTCAAAATTCACACATTGGATAAGCTAGCTAAAGGCTAGTATCAATGAAACGCATAACTGCTAGGTGATGGCTCATCAGTCATTAATTTTGAATGCGTGACTTTTACAAAGTGCTATTTACTAGCGCTGGCACCAGTAGCACTGCCACCCCCAGAAATTTTATAATCTGAGCTGATGACATCGGCAGCAGCTGTCACTTTTTTCACCACGCTTTCGGGGAGAGGGATATAGCCTAGTTGTATAGCCATTTTCTGACCTTCGGTCAAGCCGTACTCAATCATGGCTTCCACTGCTTTGGCTTTTACGGCATCTGGATATTTTTTGTAAACTAACACCCAAGTGTAGGTAACGAGGGGATAGGACTCGTTACCCTCTGGATCTGTAATGAAGGCGCGGAGATTTTCTGGTAAAGTTACTGATTCCAGAGTTTTAGCTGCCGATTGATCGGTAGGTGCAACAAATTGCTTAGCTTTGTTTTCCAAAGCAGCAAAATTGAGTTTGCTATTTTTGGCGTAAGCGAACTCGACGTAACCAATTGAGCCTTGAGTTTGTTGTATTTGGGCAGTTACACCATCATTGCCCTTAGCAGCAAGTCCCACTGGCCAGCTTACAGTTTTACCACTGCCTACTTTAGACTTCCATTCTGGATTAATTGCACTCAGGTGTTGCGTAAACACACCTGTGGTGCCACTACCTTCAGAACGATGGACAACTGTGATTGGTGTGTTGGGAAGTTTTGCACCAGGGTTAGCAGCAGCAATTTTCGGGTCGTTCCAAGACTTGATAGTGCCTAAGAAAATACCGGTATAAACATCCCGTGTCAGCTTGACTCCCTCTACACCGGGCAAGTTGTAAGCCAGCACAATGCTACCAGCGGTCATAGGTAGCAAAAGTACGCCATTTTGGACCTTTTTGATTTCTTCATCCGTCATCGCGACGTCGCTGGCACCAAAGTCTACAAGACCTTTGGTAAATTGCTCAATCCCAGCACCGCTACCAACTGGTTGATAGTTGACTTGGAGATTGGGATTTTTCTGGTTTAAAGCCTGGAACCAAGTTTGGTACAGCGGTGCAGGGAAGGTGGCACCAGCCCCATTCAAGCTCACCTTTCCACCTAGGTCTAGTTTTCCAGGAGCACTAGCAGTAGCATCCTTTGCTGCACCACCAGGAGCTTCGCTAGTGGTATTACCGTTTTGTGCTTCCGGTCCACCACAAGCAGCTAAGCTGAGGCTCAGTGCTAATACTGAAACTGTTCTTGTTAAGCAAGAAAGATTAGTTACAGAGTTACGAGAAAGCATGGATATGTTTTTTTGGTGATTTTCCAGCTAAGCGATCGTACTATACAGTACGAAAGTAAAGAGAAGGTTAAGATTATCCAAATGACTACTTTTTCTCACCCCGATATCGCAAAATATAATATTCTTTACTCGATTCAATTTTTTCAGTGCAATTCGGAAATTCGGAAAACAAATTATACAATAGTACTTTTGTTTTAGTATAAGCTCAACAAAAACACGTTATACAACAATAGTCGTTGAAAAAGTCTATCCAATTCAGGGGTCATAAAGTTCTATGAAACAGCTAAACGTCTTAAAATAAAAGTTTTGAAATTGTTAAAATACAGAGATAAAAAAATAAGCTCATACACAAATTAAAGAAACAAATACTTAATTGATTGACATATTTGTACGAGAGTCCTTTGCATGAGTACTTTATAAATGCTAGCTGCATCCAATCAATTACTATGGTCTATGATTGGCTTATTGCTAACGATGGGTGGTACCTTTTTAGAAGGTTATGTCGCCACCTCACCGTTGAGTTGGAGTCAATATGGAATTCATGCACTTTCTCTAGGTGTCACCTATCAAATTGGTGGGGTGCTGCTAGCTGGTTGTTTGGGAGGCAAGAATGCTGGTGCGCTCTCGCAAATTGCGTATCTAGTAATGGGGTTAACATTATTACCAGTATTTGCTGATGGTGGTGGCATTGGCTATGTTAAAGTATCCCAGTTTGGTTATTTGCTCGGTTTTATCCCTGGAGCGTGGATTTGTGGGTTTTTTGCTTTTAAAGCTAGACCTCGATTAGAAACTCTTGCCTTTAGTTGCTTTTGTGGCTTGTTAATTGTCCACTTCTGCGGTATTACTTATTTGATACTCAGCTATGTTTTGCAATGGCAAGGAACAGAAACTCTGTCTTTGATGCAAGCTATGCTTAGATACTCCTGGTTTGCACTCCCTGGACAACTAGCTGTAGCTTGTGCTGTCGTCGTAATAGCATACGTGCTCCGCCACCTGATGTTTTACTAGTCATGAGTCCAGAGTCAACAGTCAATAGTGAGCCAGCGCGGAGGCCACATGCCTCTGTCCGGAAACCCTCCTGCATAGCGCTGGACTCACCGTAAGGCGTGGCCGTTCCCACTAGGGCGAACCCGTAAGGGTCTAGAGTTGTTTGACTAATGACTGTTGACAAATGACAAATGACAAATGACAAATGACAAATTCACCATGAGTGTAAAAAATCTCCTCTTTTGGATTGCTGCCTTTTTAGCTTTTGTGTTAGACCAACTGACAAAATACTGGGTGGTGCAAACCTTTAACTCAGGACAGACACAAGCCCTGTTACCAGGGATATTTCACCTCACCTACGTTACCAACACTGGTGCAGCCTTTAGTTTGTTAACAGGGAAAGTAGAGTGGTTACGCTGGCTATCTTTAGGAGTGAGTTTAGCATTGATAGCACTGGCATGGTTTGCAGTGTTGAATTTTTGGGATCAACTAGGCTATGGTTTTATTTTAGGCGGAGCGATCGGTAACGGCATTGACCGATTTGTTCATGGCTACGTAGTTGATTTTCTGGATTTTCGACTCATTAACTTTCCAGTTTTTAACTTGGCAGATGTCTTTATTAATATCGGTATTATTTGCTTACTGATTGCTACCTTTCAAAAAACACCCGCTTCACATCGTAGATGACGATAAAAAGTCAAATAAAAAATAAAAAGTCCGTATGACGGACTTTTTATTTTTTGACCCCAGACTTTTACCTGAGGGCATAGATTTTTTCACAAACAACAGTTAGGCAAACCTAAGACTGCTTCTTGACTCCATCTGTGCTGGGCTATTTTTACCTACTTGAACCTGGAGAGCCAGGGGAAGTTGGAGCGCTGGGATCAGTGGTGCTACCAGGGTTAGCAGGGTTACCAGTAGGAGGCGGGGCAATTTCAGTCGTACCATTGGGATTACCTGTAGTGCCTGGGTCAGCAGGTGCAGTGCCTGGTACAGTTGTGCCGCCAGGGGTGTTGCTGTCAGGAGCACCTGTTGTTCCACCAGGAGGAGTCGCTGGCATGTCGCCTGTACCACCAGGAGGAGTCGTTTTAGTATCTCCACTGGGGAGGCTAGGATTACCAGCAGGAGGCGGCGCAGCTTCAGTGCTGCCGCTGGGATTGCCTCTGGTGCCAGGATCAGAAGGTGCAGTACCTGGTGTTCCTGTACCACCAGGGTTGCCGCTGTCAGAAGGTTTCTTTCGTGTTTCAGTACTGCCATCCGAAGGGCTTGATGTAGATGCTGAGCTTCCTTGACACCGGGAATTAAGAGGGTAATTCTCACAAAACTTTTTCTTATCTACCCTTGGTGAAAGTTTGAGTTCCCCCGATGATCTAGAGGATGGATCTCCGCTAGATTGACCTATTAGGTATTTGGCTGACTGGGCAACAGCAACATTGCTGGTTAACGCTAGAGCTAGTGCTGCACCGATAAAGGTCAAAAATTTTCCGTTCATATTACTTCACCTCAACACCTCAACGGAGTACTTCCGCTCATTAAACCAAAAGATGAGCTTTTAAGAAATCATCCTAAAAGAAGATATGTATTGTTGCTTTTAAAATTCTTATATGTTAACAATGTAGGGTTTATCTGTTTACTTTCATAAAGTAGTCAGGGAAAAAATACCGCATTGGAAGTCTCAACTTCACAAAATGTTAAGAAAGTAAAGGTAGACAAAACAAGCATTGACTTAGTAATAAGAAAAATCATGACAAGATATGATGTGGCAAAATTAACAAGATAAGTCTAATTATTATTTATATATATTTTTGAAGTGTCAAATTGAGTCGGGAACAATTCCATACCACCAACGTCTTCGTAGGCTTATGATTACAATGGTGGAATACTAGCATCGAGGTTGCAATGCGCCCGATTCCTTACCAATAAATGTGGTGTAAATAGCCGATGAGTTCCCCCCAACCGCCTCAAAAGCCACAAACTTTGCTTGGTCAAATAACTCAAGCAGTACAAACAATTCAAGCCAGAGTCGATTTCTCGAAACTAGCACTCAAACCAAACGCCAAGGTACCAGAACTTTTGGTGCAGGATTCAGGGGCGGATAAGGCGGAGGTGTATCCGTTGTTGGGCGATCGCTACATGCTAGGTCGCAGTTCCAAATCCTGCGATATTGTTGTCCGTAACCCAGTTGTCAGCCAAATTCACCTGTCTCTTTCACGGGATTCTGCCCAAAGAGAATCTGTTTTTGTTATTAAAGATGAAAACTCCACAAATGGCATTTATCGGGGTAAACGTCGCGTCAATTCTTTAGAGTTACGTCACGGCGATGTTCTCACCCTCGGACCTCCAGAACTCGCCGCCTCAGTCAGAGTGCAATACGTTGATCCACCCCCTTGGTATGTCAGAGCAGCAACTTGGGCAGCTTATGGAGTGGGTGGAGCCACCGCCCTCATGGCTCTGGTTATTGGCGTTGAATCGCTGAAATTTTCTGTAAAACCTTTACCTGGAGCAACGCGAGCACCAGTGGTTGTTTACGCTCGTGATGGAGTCACCAAGTTACGCGAGCCTCGGACGACTTCTCATATAGATATGAAGCGGTTGCAGGACTTTGGTCCTTACTTACCCACCGCAGTCGTTGCTTCTGAAGATACCCGTTATTATTGGCATTTTGGAGTTGATCCGCTAGGAATTTTGCGAGCCGTATTCATAAATAGCCAGAGTGGTGATATCCAGCAAGGAGCTAGTACAGTCACCCAACAAGTTGCGAGGAGTTTGTTCCGCGATTATGTTGGCAGGCAAGATTCTCTTGGTCGTAAATTTAGAGAAGCGGTTGTCGCTCTGAAACTAGAAACATATTACAGTAAAGATTTCATCTTACTTACTTATTTAAATCGGGTTTTCTTAGGAGCAGATACCTCCGGTTTCGAGGATGCTTCTCGCTATTACTTTGACAAGTCAGCAAAAGAGTTAACCCTCTCAGAGGCGGCGACTTTGGTGGCAATTTTACCTGGTCCCAATGCATTTAATTTTTGTGGAGCAGATAGCCCGAATAAGTTCAGAACCATCGAGTACCGCAATCGAGTCCTCAAGCGGATGCTAGAGATAGGCAAAATTAAACCAGATGAGTATAACCGAGCTAGGCGATCGCCCATTGAAATCAGCCCTAAAGTCTGCGAACGGCAGGCAAAAACAACTGCTCCTTATTTTTATAGTTATGTCTTTCAAGAACTAGAAACCATTCTAGGAAAAGAACTGGCAACAGAAGGAAATTTTATTATTGAAACTCGGCTCGATCCAGCAATTCAAAAACAAGCAGAAGAAGCACTGAGTAAACATATTAGCAACGCAGGGCCCTCTTTTGGTTTTTCTCAAGGAGCAATGCTGACCCTTGATTCCAGCGATGGAAGTATCCTGGCAATGATTGGAGGCAAGGATTATAAATCAAGCCAGTTCAATCGTGCGGTTCAAGCAAAAAGACAACCAGGTTCCACCTTCAAAATCTTTACTTACACAACTGCTATTGAGCAAGGCATTTCACCGGGAAATTCATATTCGTGCTCCCCTTTTCGTTGGAAAGGCTTTACTTACAAACCATGTCGTACAAGCGCAGGTAGCTTGGATCTCGCTACAGGGCTAGCATTATCTGAAAATCCAATTGCGTTGAGGATTGCCAGAGATGTAGGGCTAGATAATATCGTGAAAACGGCGCAACGATTAGGGGTGAAGTCAGACCTAGATCCAGTTCCTGGCTTAGTATTAGGTCAAAGTGTCGTGAATGTCATGGAAATGACAGGTGCATTTGGCGCTATTGGTAATGGGGGTGTGTGGAATCGCCCTCATGCAATTAGCCGGATTCTAGATAGCAGTGATTGCCGCGATCCAAAGGATCTGAAAACTTGCCGTGTGATGTACTCCTATGACCAAAATCCGGACGCCAACAAACGAGTGCTACAACCTAACATTGCCGATACAATGATTCGTCTTCTGCGCGGTGTAATCACAAATGGTACTGGTCGCAGTGCACAACTAGGACTGGGAGAAGCAGGTAAAACTGGTACAACAGATAAAAACGTTGACTTGTGGTTTATTGGCTTTATTCCTAGTCGGCGGCTGGTGACTGGTATTTGGTTGGGAAACGACAACAATGCCCCCACATCTGGCAGTAGCGCTCAAGCTGCTGAATTATGGGGAAAATACATGGGCAAAATTACCAAGTAAAAGGAGTCAGAACAGAGAATTCACTAATTTTTGGAGCCTGACTCCTAACAATCTACCGATATCCTCGCCAGGGAAGAACCTCCAGGCTACCGTTAGGCTTAAACAGCACTTGGTAGTGTGCAAGAGGTTCTTTCTTGTTTGGAGGAGCCAAGTTTGAGCCGTAGACATCTTGAAACATCTTAGGAAGGGGTGTTGCCCGATAAGAGTCAACGGCTGGTTGGTTGAGTGGTTCGTAGTCAGCAATAACGCCATCTTTATTAACTGCTACCCGATATCTCAAATCTTTTGCAAAAGTGGAAGAAGTATTCCAATTTTGGCGGATAGTGTTAGAAAGCTTTTGGTTCAAATCCTTAATTGTGTTGGGATCTGTAATTTTTGTACCAACAACATCTGGTGTTTTGGTGTATCCCCGCCAAGGGCTAACCTGTAGCACACCTGTTGTCGTAAACACCACTCTATATTGGGCGATCGCTTCATTTGTAGCAGAAGTGCGATTTGCCGGATTGTTAAGTAAGCTTGCTAAAGGAGTTTTCTCTACAGCATCATTTGCTTGCTTATTGACTGCTTTATATCCAACAATTGCACCATCTGCACCCACTCCCACACGATAGACCAAATCCTGACCTAGTCCTGAGCGTTTGTCCCAACTTGGATTAATTTTGTTATATAATTCACGGTTCAAAACACGCAGTTGAGATGCATCTGTGATTTCTCCAGATGTATTTAAAAGTACTTCTAAATCCTTGGTAACAGGTGGTGCACCTGGTGTGGGAGTTGCTGCAGTAGGATTTAGCACTACAGAGGAAGAAGCTGTTGTGGGCGTGAATGTAGGATTTGCGGCTATCTGTTCATTGGAAGTCGGTGTAGGAGTAACAGACGCCGTTGTAGGACTATTGAGATTAGTAGTTTGATTGAAATTTTGCTGTGTGTTCGCTTGGGGCGCACGAACTTCGGGGGCTGGAATCATCGTAAAAGCAACAGCGGCTGCTGCCAAACTCGTCACTCCCACACTCGCAGGCACTGCCTGCTTGATCAGAGCTTGACTGACACCGCCATGACGTCTGGCAACTGGTTGTAATTGTAATGTTAATTCTGGTAAAGTTTGACTGTCTGCGAAAAACTGGTCTATCGCTTCGACTAAATCGAAGAACTGCACCGTGTTCAAATCGACTTGTATTCGCTGGTTTCCATTGTTGGAGTAAGACTCTATTCCATCTGCTGCTGCATCAGAATGCACAATTAATCTATGTTGGTTATTGCCCATTTTCTGGAACTGCACTAACTCTGACTCAGTGTTATGCGCTTCGGTATGTGGCACACTACTCAAAAATTCTTGAGCATATGCACTGACTCCCCTAAGCAAACTTTCAAAAAATTCTCGCCCTCCACTCAGTGGTCTAGTGTAGCCAGATATATAGCATTCTGCATTTACCAATATAGATAATTCTGGCCGCAGTTCCTGAAAATGCGCTGCCCTTGAGGCATCACTTAAACCCTCCAGCAGTAGTGTGCAATTCGGTAAACTATACTTACGTTGAATATTCATTCCACCTCACCGTCAAAAAGACTAATCCAGAACCGCTGCATTCCAGCTGTACCAGTACAAAATAATAATTGTTCCAACAAAGTTATAGCTAGCTCATTTAATTTTTCCTCGGAATGTAACGCTAAAACACCAGAACGTCGAGAATTCATTCGGCTCTTAAAGTGGCTTCTAAAGCGCTCTAGGTAGTTAGATAGACGTAAATTCTGTTCCAGTGGAAGCTGTTTTTCAACCATTTGTTGATGTATCGCCAGCAACTGGCGAATAACAACAGTTAAGCGTCGCGCAATGTAGCAACCAATAACCACTAAAGCTTTTGCTTCCATGATAGACAGAGGACGGCGGATATGTGCTCGTCGCATGGGGTTGGTACTACGCATTTGCCATAAATTGACCCGGTTTTTAACAATTCCTTTAAGATCCAACTCTTCAGCAAATGCCAAGATAGCTTCAGAGCCACCAAGCTCTAGCGCTTCAATTGCCAGTAGTATAAGATCTATTTGCAACCTAGCTCTACGGGGACATCCTTGTCCTTCAACTACTGGTTGGGGTAAAGAGTCCAGAATCATCGGCACAGACTGGGGAGTTGGACTGTTAATTGGTGTGATACTAGCAGAAATATTCATTATAGATACCATTAACGGTTGCAACAAACTGAGTAAAACTAATTTAAAATAGATTACCAGTCAATAAATCAGACTGATAGCATTATTGGCAAGTTTGCCTTATACATACATTACTTACTGTTTTGACACAAAGGTTTCCGCATTGCTTTTCATTAAAGTTTAAAAATTTTAAGTTCTCTTAGCTCACTGGTTATATCCTTATATCCCTAGCTTGGTGTAGATTCCAATAATCGTCAATGGATAGACTTTTTTGAGGTCTCATACCAAGCCTATGACATTTTAGTGTACGATTTTTCCGGTATATACCTCCTGTTGAACCGAGAGCTTGCAATCGGGCGATAGTGGTTGTAGCTTGTACTGCTGGAACTAAAACTTTTCTCTATTTTATGAATTTAAAGTCTCTGATTCGTGACATTCCAGATTTTCCTAAACCGGGAATTTTATTTCGCGATATTACTACGCTGCTGCGCGATCCAGAGGGATTGCGCTACACGGTTGACCTGTTTGTACAAAAAATAAAAGATGCTGGATTGACGGCAGAATACATAGTGGGAATAGAGTCACGGGGCTTTATTGTTGGCGCACCGCTTGCTTATCAGTTAGGAATTGGTTTTATTCCTGTTCGTAAACGTGGTAAATTACCAGCAGCAGTCCACTCAATAGAGTACGCACTGGAGTACGGTACTGATTGTTTGGAAGTCCACCAAGACGCTTTGCACGCAGGAAGCCGAGTTTTGATTATAGACGACTTGCTCGCAACGGGTGGAACAGCAAGTGCAACGGCAAAATTAGTCCAA
This sequence comes from Brasilonema octagenarum UFV-OR1, assembly GCF_963888615.1. Lineage (NCBI taxonomy): Bacteria > Bacillati > Cyanobacteriota > Cyanophyceae > Nostocales > Scytonemataceae > Brasilonema > Brasilonema octagenarum. The sequence continues at coordinate 71,085 of NZ_CAWPKW010000183.1, forward strand.
AAAATTGGCTGCAAACTTGAAGGTTTTGGGTTTATCATCGAGCTACATGATTTACAAGGACGAAAACATCTGCCAGATGTGCCCATCCTCACCCTTGTAGAATACTAGTACAATTCGGCAGGAGGCTCAATTGGGAGCTATACAGTGAACAGTGAACAGTGAACAGTGAACAGTGAGTCCAGTGCTTGATGAGGGTTTCCCGACAGAGGCATCTGGCGTAAGCGCAAAGCGCACGCCAAGGGCGAACGCGAAGCGTCTCCGTTCGGCCTC
>NZ_CAWPKW010000184.1:0-6280 GCF_963888615.1 Brasilonema octagenarum UFV-OR1
TGCGCTCTGCGCACACCCGATAGCCGTAAGGCGTGGCGTTAGCCATAGGGTGAACAGATATAGATGAGTAGCTGGCTTTGGGTTTCCCTCATGCTGGCTCTGCCTCTGCCGTTGGGTTATCCTACCTTGCTCACTGATAACTGTTCGCTGCGTTTTTAGATGGTAATTACTCCCTTCGCTGCTCTAAAATTACCTCTGCCAAAGCGTTGCGTATTTTCTCTGCGCTCTAGTGGGGTTTTCAGATTGGTAATCTTTTAGGTCGCAAGGGAGTAGTCACACAACGTTTTAAAATCACCGGCGAAGTGGCAAACAAATATCCAAAAAGTTAGTGGTTGTTCTGTTGCTCTTAAAATTCATTGCATGAAATCGATGGATATTACGCAATTTGTTGAACTTTCTATTGGGCGTTGGCGATCGCAACGCAGCGCCCACCATTTAGCATTTAGCCACTTTGAAGCTGTACAATCGGTGATTGATATTATTCCACTCTCTGTTGATGATCCAGCTGTTGTTGATTTGTGTAAGTCATACAATATTGATCTCAGCCAGATTATGTCTCCCTTTCAAATGACTTGGGAAGGACAGTCGGATTGGGATGAAGACGCACAAATGAAAGGCAGTAGTATCTTGGTACCAGTTCCCGATCCTGATGTCCCCAATCGAGGCAAATTACTTAGAGATCAGGGATACGCTGAAACAATAGCAGCAGCTGGTGACTATCACCTGACAGAAGACGGGACATTTGTGCTGCTGACGACATATGATCGGGCAGCGGCTGAAGAGAAAATTTGGTTTGCCAATCCAAACTTGCGATTTCGGGTGTCACTAATCAAAACGAGTGCTGGAACTGGAGTGCTGACTGCATCATTTGCTTCAGAAATTCGTTCTTCGAGTAGTAAGTAGCCACCATAAAGTGCTTGCACATGCACCAAGGCTAAGTTCTCACTCGTTACTCATGACTAACTAAGTACAGACGTGGAAATAAATACAGCTACGTTAAGAAATGTAAAAGCTGCCAAATCCTTACTAATGAACGGCAGATGACGCCAGGTGTTCCGCTTGGGGATACCCCAAGACGAGCCACTACTGCAGGAGGGTCTCCCGACAGAGGCATGTGGCATCCGCACTGGCTCCTTTATGCCGGGGAACTAGTACACTGCACAGCCTCCTAATGACTGGCTTAACGAGTTAACTTTATTCGTACCGACCTACTTACTTGTTACTTTTTAAAATCAATCATTTTCATTCAAAATGCAAAATTCTTGATCGCAAAAAGCAACACTTTTCAATTCTTAATTGTTTGAGATAACTGTTATAACGCGCGCTCATGACTTCTATAAAAGCCAATGATTTAACAACGCTGGCTCAGTGGATGGCAGGTGATTTCAGCAACTATAAGCAATCCTACCATAACCCTCAGCAATTTGCTCATATCCATATCTTTTTTCGTCCCTTACCCTTTGAGTTTTTCAATACGATTGGTTTTTACTCAGAACAGGTTTACGATTACGACTTATGGAGTCCGTATCGTCAGGGAGTGCATCGATTCGTTGATCAGGGAAATCAAATTTATATTGAAAATTACAGTCTTAACGATCCATTGCTGTATGCAGGAGCGGCACGGGAATTAAGCATTCTCAGAACTATTACACCTGATTGTATTGAACGACGGTATCACTGTTCTATGATTTTCAAACGAGAGGGGGAGATGTTTCTAGGTAGTGTGGAGCCAGGAAACAAGTGCCTGCTTGAACGAAAGGGCTGTTTAACGTATCTAATCAGTGATGTGGAGCTGACGGCAACAACCTGGGTTAGTCTTGACAAAGGTATGGATGTCAATACCCATCAACAAGTTTGGGGATCTACGTTTGGGGCGTTGGAGTTTGAAAAGCGTGAAAGTTTTGCACATGAACTTCCCCTGGATCGTGTTTGAAGCAAGAGTTTTATGAGCGTATTAGGTGAGCAAACAGAAGCTGAGGTGAAAATAGGAATGTTGCCACCGGAAGCGGAAAAAAAAATGCAATGCTGGATCAGGAGCCGACACTTGATCAGCTCTGGAAATTTTTTTGTTTTTGAATCAGTTGATTACAGTGCAGTCGAACGATTTTCAGAGTGTATTGCGGCGCTGGGAGGGGCGTTATTATCCATTGAACCCATTGGCAAAATCTGGATGGGCGATCATCGTCAGGTGATTCTTTATCGAGCGAAGGCAAGTTTACATACGCCCCACCATACCTTAAAGCAATATTGGTTGAAATACGGTGGTTTTCGCACAAGGTTTGATGAGCGTGTTTAGCAGAATCCATAGCCACACGCAGGAGCAATTTCCTAGAACTGCCTCAGGGAATCATTGCTACTTTAATCACCTTACGATCTCTCATATCACAAAACACCTGTTCTAAATCCTGCAATGGACGGTGTTCGCTGATGAGTAACTCAAAGGGAATCTTCTGACTTGCAATCAGTGACAGTGCTGCTTGAACATACTCTGGAGTATTATGAAAAACTCCTTTGAGAGTCAGTTCGCTGTAGTGCAATTGTTCTGTATTCACGCTAATAGTTGTATCTCGTGGACAACCACCAAACAGGTTAACAGTTGCACCAGGACGAGCACAAGCAATTGCGGTTTCCCAGACACTTGGTACACCAGTTGCTTCAATCACCACATCTGCACCCCATCCCTGTGTCAGTTCTTTAACTAAACTAGGAATCTCTGGGAACTGATGATAATTAAAGGTCTTTGCTGCACCCAGTTTTTCTCCAATTTCTAACCTTTGGTCATTGCCTCCAAAGAGTAACACCTCAGCTTTAAGATCATGAGCCAATTTAGCTACAAACATCAGCCCGATCGCCCCATCTCCTAACACCACCACAGAATCACCTGGTTTGACGTTGGAACGGGCGACTCCATGCAGCACACAAGCCAGAGGTTCAGTCATTGCTGCCAACTCATAAGGCAACTCATCAGGAATTGGCAACATATTATGTTGCACAATCGGTGCAGGAATTTTTAAATATTCGGCAAAAGTGCCATTATTCCATGTCAAATTTGGACAGAGGGAATATTCTTGGCGTTGACAAAAAAAGCAATTCATGCATGGGGCAGAATTATTTGCGACTAGGCGATCGCCCACTTGCCAACTCGTCACACCAACGCCTACAGCGACAATCTCGCCAGCAGCTTCATGACCAAACAGTGTTGGTGGTTTGAGCATCTTAGCATGACCGCCGCGACGCCAAACTTTTAAATCTGTACCACAAGTTGTTGCAGCTCCCACTTGCATGACAACTTCACCAACGCCAGGTGTGGGGGACGCAACTTGTTCTAAACGTAAATTTTCTTTGCCGTAAAGTAACGCTGCTAACACGCGAGCTTTAACCAATAATTTGCTCCACTTGATTTTACCAGGTGGAGCCGAGAACTTTATCAGTTACCAGTTATCAGTTACCAGTTATCAGTTATCAGGAAGTCAATAAATCGCTTTTTCTGTTCACTGCTCACTGTTCTTCTAACACTACGCTTTGAGTGCTGTTTGAGAAACAGATGCCTTACTTCTTCCTTCCAAGTTCGGCATCTGACTCACACTTAACACTGGCACTTCTTGCCGACAAGTTTTGCAAAACCAGTAGAGTTCACCATGACGAATATGACGTAGCAGGGAACCCCCACAACACGGGCAATCGTTGGCTCTCAAACTCATATTTATGTTCTCCTTTTGAAAAGCTATTGATTTATAGATGTAATAGATGCGTTAAAAAATCGTTAATTAAACTTTGATTTTTGCATCATGAATGCGACCGTTTGAATGAATGCGGCCTTGTATGATTTTTTTATAGACCGCCTCGTATCCATCAACCATCTGGCTGACACTAAACTTGTTCTCTACATGTTCTCGACAAGTTTGACGATTGAGTTCCAAAGCTGCTGGAATCATTGCCGCCATTTCATCGTAGGTTTGACAGACAAAACCTGATACACCGTGGTCAATAACCTCTGGTACAGAACCTAAATTCAGGGCAATTACTGGTGTACCAGTTGCCATTGATTCAGTCATCACTAAACCAAACGGTTCTTGCCAGGCTATTGGAAACAGAGTTATCGCAGCATTGCCCAACAGCTTAACCTTCTGGGCGTGGTCGATTTCGCCTAGGTATTGAATTTGCTCACCATCAATCTGTGGAGCAATCTCTTGTTCAAAGAACTCAGAGTCCACTACATCAACCTTTCCTGCCATTTTTAGAGGCCAGCCAGCTTTTTTCGCAATGGCGATCGCATGCTGCGGTCCCTTTTCTGGCGCGAAGCGTCCTAAGAATGCCAGGTATGGTGGTTGTTGATGTTGGGCAACAAAAGGATAATCTTCTAGATCAATTCCGTTGTAGACTGTGTTAACGTAGTTCAGGTTTATTTGACGTTGAGCGTTACTAATGCTAACGTATGCTTGCTGGTTATGGTGGATGTATAGGTTCTGGTTATCCGTTGTAAAACTGCTGTGCACTGTATGCACGGTGGGTGTTTGTACAAAACTCGCCAAGGGTAATGCCGTAATCCCCATATGAGAATGGATGATATCGAATTCCTTTGCTATCTCGTAAACCTGGCTCAGTTCCAGCATTTCGTACACTCCATACTCTTTGACGTTCGGGTCTAAGCGCAATGCACGAGGATAAACTGCTTGTAACTTCGCCAATGTTTGCGAATCGCCTGATGCGAACAAAGTAACATCGTGACCTCGACGTACTAGTTCATCTGTCAAGCGACTCACGACTAGCTCTATTCCTCCATATGTTGGAGGTGGAACTCGTTCCCACAAGGGGGCTACTTGAGCAATTTTCATAGGTTGTTTTGGTTCAGCAAGTGAGATAATCCTATTACTAGGACATTTATCTGATGATAAAGCATTTGTACTTAATCATCTGATTTTTCAGTTAACCTGGCTGACTCACCCGAGTGCAATTTCGGTTAACGCTACCCTGATAAAGTAGTTGGCTAATTTCATACTAGCCATTTTTTCTATAGCGGGAGTATACTTTCAGATTACAGTTTGCCCGGATGACGAATCATCTATCCTGAGGCTCATAATAATTTAACTTTTTTTTAACTAAAAATAGGAAAATCTGGAAACCAAAGCAATGATGGAGAATATTGCACGAGGAGGAGATAGGTGACGAAAAGACGCAAAAACGTGGAGAATGACGACAGATTAAAATGAAAATTGCGACTTGGAATGTCAACTCGATTCGCACTCGTTTAGAGCAAGTTATTGATTGGCTGGGTCAGAGTAACGTAGATGTCCTATGCATGCAAGAAATTAAAGTTGTAGACGCACAATTTCCCTGCGCACCTTTTGAGGAATTGGGCTATCACCTTTATTTTTCCGGGCAAAAAGCTTACAACGGTGTTGCGATCGCCAGCCGTCAACCACTCTTAGATGTCAGCTGTGGTTTTGCGCCGACTTTATTGAACATCCAAGCAGATTGGGATGAGCAAAAACGGGTGATTACCGGTAAGATAGATGGTATAACAATTGTTAATCTTTACGTACCCAATGGTTCAGCAGTGGGAAGCGAGAAATATGAATACAAGCTGGGCTGGTTAGCAGTACTGCAGGAGTATTTGCGATCGCTTCTTTTATCACAAGCTGCTATTTGTGTATGTGGAGACTTTAACATTGCTCTGGAAGATAAAGATATTCATCACAGTGCAAAGAGCGAAAATCACATCATGGCATCAGAACCAGAGCGCCAAGCCTTACGAGATATCCTCTTATTAGGATTTGCTGATGCTTTTCGCAAATTTACCTCGGAAGGGGGACACTACAGCTGGTGGGACTATCGAGCAGCATCTTTTCGCCGTAATTTGGGTTGGCGAATTGACCATCACTATCTTACGCCTGCTTTGTATGAGCGTGCCAAAAGCTGCACTATTGATGTAGCTCCCAGAAAGTTACCTCAACCAAGCGATCATGCACCAGTGATTGTTGAATTTTAGAATTTAGTCAACAACTAGGGGTATAAGGGTATAAGGGTATAAGGGTGTAAGGGTTGCAATCAGTGGTGGCTTGGTGTCCCTACTGGTTGTAGACGAGCAAAATCATAGATTTTGCTGAGGGCTATCACACCAACGAGTTTCGGGAATAGGATATACAAAAAAAAATCTTTTCTTCCCACGCCACATGCCTCAAGTCGGGAAACCCGCCCACGGTGAGACAGCGCTGCAGGAGGGTCTCCAACGCCAGATACCTGGCTGTCGGGAAACCCTCCCGCAGTACTGGCTCCTCCG
>NZ_CAWPKW010000185.1:0-6274 GCF_963888615.1 Brasilonema octagenarum UFV-OR1
ACACGCTTACGCGTTCGCGTTCGCGCAGCGTGTCGCTTTGCGACTCAGCGTCTCTGAAAGAGATACGCTCGATTCGTGCGCTTGCGCTTACGGGTAAGAAGCAACAACCCGAAACGTGCCGCCCCTGAAAAACAAGCCAGCTTTTGTTTTGTTGTTCGCGTAGCGTGTCCTCCGGACACTCTGTCGGCGAAGCAGGGTACTCGTTCTAGTACGCTCGTGCTTGTTTTTCTACGTGTAAGACCAGGGTCTTACCGGGCGTATCATCCGGCAATTCCATTAGCGCAGGTCATTAATGATGTCAGGACTGTCAAAATCTTTGGTGTTTCGGTTGAGAAAACACGCGACTGTGGGTGAATGCTGCAATCCACATTAGCTTATCAGGCTCTAATTGATGATATATTGACATTGTATTAAATTCTCATACTTAAACATTCCACACTTATAATTTAGGTTCAAAAACTTTCATGACTAAAGCTGTTTATATCCAAGATAGTGACTTTGATAATCTTTTAACCTCTTCGGGACTTGTGGTAGTTGATTACACAGCCTCTTGGTGTGGCCCATGTAAGTTGATTAGTCCTTTCATCGACGAATTAGCAGAAAAATATGAAGGTCGTGCCAAGGTGGTGAAGGTCGATCTCGATCACAACAAAGAAAATGCCAAAAAATATAATATCAAGAGTATTCCTGCCGTGCTGATTTTTAAAGATGGCGAAGAGGTAGAACGTCTGGTTGGCAAGGCTTCCTATGAAACCTTCAGTCAAGCGCTAGAGAAATACCTTTAGGTTAAACGGCTACTCCGGGCGCAAGTCGCCGAATTAACGCAGATATGAGGATGTGCGATACGCTCTGCGTTAAGCCAAAGGTTTAACGCGGGAATTTCTCTTCCTCTGTTTTAACAAAACAGAAATAAAATTTGGATTTCAGAAGTCACCTGGAGCAGGAAAGCCCTCAGGCTTTTTTAAGCATACGGTGATTTGCGTTATTTCACGCAAGTGCCAGAGGTTGTATGTTTTCAAATATACAACCTCCCCCAAACGTTATCGCAGTAGTATTTGTAGCGGTTTTCCACAACGCTTTGTTGATTCAAATTTCAAAGCTTTGATATAGCCAGTCACTCGCTAGCCCCTAAGGGGCAAAGCTGGCCGGGGGGATTTCCCCAGATAATTGAACTACGCCACAATTCGCCAAGTCAAGGTATAATCTGCGCCACCTCGATTAAACTTACCAGTCATTTCTCCTTGCCCGGCTTGGCCGCTGCTAGCGGTGACGCTGCCAATAAGATCATCATTGTTAAAGATACCTGTGTCTTTGTCATACAGTTTAATTTCAGCAGTGCGATCAAAGATGATATTAGAAATATCTCTCAAGTCTTTACCTTCTGCTTCCTTGATGCTATTTACGCCTCCAACCTGCTTACCGTTAATGACAAAGTAAACCTCATCACTGCCAAGTGTATCTTCGGTTTTTTCGCAGTAAAGAGAAATGAGTTCTAAACGCGCCATATGTTTATCCAATAATTTCTGTTCCAACGTAGCATAGTATCCTGGAACCGTGATGCTTGCTCGCCTCAATGCTATTTTAAAAACGTGCGTATGCGCTTTTACCGTAGGATAGCCATATTCTCCGTAACTCGGGAAACCCAGTTTCCGTAAACCGATTTTCCCAGTTTAGGTTTGTGTAGATAAAGACAAAGACAAATAGCGATCGCTTTGGCGATCACTTGCCCCTACCATAATACAGGTTGAGTCGAAGCATTACTGGGATTCGGCTACCAACGAATCGCACTTAACCCCTTTCTCCGTTAACTGAACAGTATTGGGAAGGAGTGGAGTGTTACGAAAGATCGGATATTGGGCATCAACCTGATGAGCTTTTTTGATAATCCTGTTAAATAAGAAGTTAGTCAGCTTTAGTTCCCTAAAAGTCTTTTGTGGATCAGACAGATGGGTTGTTGGCAGCTGTTGCCCCATTTCTTTGAAAACTAGACCCATCGGCACATTGATTTCATCCTGGAGTTTGAGACAACGGATGAACAACGGACTGCTAGCGGCAATCACCGATCCAACACCTCCCCGAACTTGTCCCCATCCGATGTAATACAGTCCCTTGTAGTCCTCGGGAAACGCTCCACCATAACATTTGACGACTGATCCTTCGACGCGCTGAAGTTCCTGAGGTAAGAAGGAATAAGCAACATCATAACCGGTTGCACAAACAATTAAGTCAAATTCCTCACAACTGCCATCGATAAACTCGACTTCCCAACCATTAAGCTGACGCACAGTAGGTTTGGGAATAATACGACCATGTTTGATGTAGTAAGGCACCTCATTGTTTATAGTGGGGTGTTTATCAAAAACTTGATGGTTCGGTTTGGATAGACCATACTCTTCGTGCTTGCCGAACGTCAAACGCATTATCCCGTATGCCGTCAGTCGCTGAAACCATTCTGGCATCCACCATTGCAATAGATCGACGAACGGAATTCCAGCAAATGTCTTAGGGATGAACCATACCGATTCGCGCATACTCAAGACACACTTGGCTCCTACCCGAGCTGCTTCTGCCGCAATGTCACAAGCTGAGTTCCCGCTGCCGATAACCAGAACTCGTTTGCCACGAAGCATTTCGGGTCGTTTGTAATCTTTGGAATGAATAATCTCTCCGTTAAATTCTCCCTTTAATTCGGGAAAACGTTTGCACCAGTGATGCCCGTTGCACACTAACACCCCTTTATAAATTCGTTGTTTGCCATCAGTGAAAGTGACTTCCCAGAGATTGTTTTCAATCGGTCGCACGTAATTAACGCTACGATTGAGTTCGATATGCTGACGTAAATCAAAATGATTGGCAAAAGCATTCAGATAATCCCGCATGTTTTGAGCGCTGGGGAAGTCGGGATAATCATCTGGCATGGGAAAATGAGTAAATTGAGTAATTTTGCGCGATGAGATGATATGTGCGGTTTCGTAAACACCGTGATACCAATTTCCGCCGATGTCATCACTAGCATCGACCTGATCGTAAGGAATACCAGCACCCTTGAGTGCCTCAGCCATACCCAATCCGACAAAACCAGCCCCAATAATCAGATGTTTGTGAGTAGTATCGACCATAGATTTTTTACATGAATTAAGAAAACAAGGAGAGTTTGCGCGTTAAACAATCCAGCAATGATAGGCGACCTTACAGCTATTTTCAGTTAATTGAACGACAGATTTTCGCAGAAGCTGTTGTATGCCCATACTCATCAACAATCATGTTTCAACCTTAGTTTAGTGAGGAGTGGAAAACCCAAAAGTCTTAGAGTGATTGAGATAGGACGAAATGGACGAAATCCCTCTAAGGCGGGCGTCAGGTGTTACGGATAGTCAGATTTACTCAATAGATGCAAAATAGAGTTATGATAAAATACGGTTACTTTATCGATCTATAAATTTTTAGATTGTAAAAGCTATAGAAAAACTTGAGTTTCTATCAGCTTCAGTAAAATTGCTGATACTTTGAGGGATTAGGCAGATGACATTATCCACAACTTTGAATTCTACATTAAGTCAGATCCACATCAGGATTCCTCAGCACTACCATCGTCAACCAATTGTCTCGCGATTGATTTCTCGTTACGATTTAATCATCAATATTACATGTGCTTTTTTAGAAGCTCATGCAAAAGATGACGGTTGGTTTAACCTAGAAATTCAAGGAGTTTCAAGAGCAGTAGAAGCAGGTCTTGCCTATCTTCAAGAACTAAATATAGAGATTGTGCAGTTAGATATCAAAAGCATTGCCCAAGAAAATCAGGAAAAGAGCAAGATTTTATGTAACAATCACAATTTCAGTGACATCATTGACGATAATGACAAAAAAGCTGATTCCAATGTCGTAGAAGGACAAACTACTCGTGCTAAATTTCAAGTTTGTATTCCTCAAAACTATCAGTCTTACCCAGTTATTGCAGGGCTTGTTTATTGTTATGGATTAACTGTTAACATTTCCGGAGCAGTATTAGATACCAACCCAGAAAATGACGGTTGGTTTGATTTAGAGGTTTGGGGTCGGCGTCAGCAGATTGTGTTGGGCTTAAGATATTTAAAAGAATTAGGCTTACAAATTTGGTTGTAATTCTTGACATTATTTAAACCGCGTATCATGATTTTTCACAACCTATTGGAGAGATAAAACGATGGCTCATGCTTGCTGTGGTCCCGGCTACGCTTCTCCTGAAGCAGCAACAAAAGCAGAACGTGAAAAGGTACTATATACAGTTGCACTCTACACAGGTTCAAGTATTGTTGAACCAGATTATCTTGCAACCCTAGACGTTGATCCCAACTCTCCCACATACGCCCAAGTGATTCACCGCCTGCCAATGCCTTATGTTGGCGATGAACTCCACCATTTTGGCTGGAATGCTTGTAGTTCTTGTCACGGCGATGCTAGTAAATCTCGGCGTTTTATGGTGATTCCTGGTCAACGTTCCAGTAGAATTCACATTGTAGATACAGCGGATATCAAAGCCCCGAAACTTCACAAAGTTATTGAACCGGAGGAAATCAAGGAAAAAACCAATTTGACAGCCCCTCATACCGTACATTGTCTAGCTGATGGTCATGTGATGATTTCCATGTTGGGTGATAGCGAAGGGAATGGTCCAGGTGGCTTTTTGTTGCTGGATGAAAATTTTGACATTGCTGGACGTTGGGAACGTAAAGCCGATGGTATGCGTTTCAACTACGACTTTTGGTATCAGCCGCGTCACAATATCATGGTGAGTAGTGAGTGGGCTGCACCCAAAACCTACTATCCTGGGTTTGACCTCAACGATGTAGCCGCTGGAAATTATGGTCACCAACTGCATTTTTGGGATTGGTCGAAACACGAAATTATCCAAAGTTTTGACTTAGATCAAGAAGGACTCATCCCCTTAGAAGTGCGCTTTCACCATAACCCTGATAGCACTCACGGGTTTGTTGGTGCTGCACTCAGCAGTAATGTTTGGCATTGGCACAAGTCTAACGGTCATTGGCAAGTTGAGAAAGTGATTGATGTACCATCCGTAGAAGTGGAAGGCTGGCCCATTCCTGTACCATCATTGATTACCGATATCCTGATTTCGATGGACGATCGCTACGTCTATTTCTCCAACTGGCTGCACGGAGATATCCGCCAATATGATATCACTGACCCCTCCCATCCTAAACTCACAGGTCAAGTTTGGGTCGGTGGCTTATTGGGCAAAACTGCCGAAATTCAAAGTCATAAACTGACTGGTGGACCGCAGATGCTACAACTGAGTCTTGATGGCAAACGGCTTTATGTGACTAATTCTCTGTTTAGCACTTGGGACAATCAGTTTTACCCTGACATAGCCAAGGCTGGTTCATATTTGTTGCAGATAGACTGCGATACTGAAAACGGAGGTCTCAAAATTAACGAGAATTTCTTCGTTGACTTTGGCAAAGAACCCGCAGGTCCATCTCGTGCTCATGAGATGCGATATCCTGGTGGCGATTCTACCTCTGATATTTGGATATAAAAAAGCATATGGCAGGCATCTTGCCTGCCGCAGAAAATATGTATAAAGTTGAACTTGTTAATCGCGACAACCAAGTTGTCCAAGTTGCAGAAAATCAGTACATATTAGATGCTGTGGAAGAAGCAGGTTTGCGCTTACCTGTGGGTTGTCGGTACGGTGCTTGTATCACTTGTGCGGCGCGTTTGATTGAAGGTCAGGTGGATCACTCTAGAACAGTTGTCCTCAAACCCGCACAGTCAGATCAAGGCTATGTGCTACTTTGCGTTGCCTATCCTCGCTCAGATTGCAAATTTGAAGTGGGTGTAGAGTGCCAGAACAAACTTTACATCAATCCTTTTAAAGGTGGTCGTTAGAGAAGCAGGGAACGCTTAACGCTTAACAGGCTTGATGGTCTGGTGGTATCCGTATTTTCTCATTAGTTCATGTCCTAATCTACCTGGCAACTGCTATACTACTCCCTTCCCGCCAAAAGAATACCGATTAAATGAACCACGTTAGCGTTTGCGCAGCGCCCCCTTAGGGGCTAGCGTGTCCGTAGGACATAGACGCGTTCGCGTTCGCGTAGCGTGTCCCCTTGGGACTCAGCGTGCGCCTTAGCGCATAGGACACGTTAGCGCAGCGTGCGCCCTTGGCGCATAGCAAGAAAGGAAGAAGATTAGGTAATCTTGAACCGGGAAGGGAGTAATACCAATTTGAAAAAAGAATGCGACAGATACACACTCCCAAACCCAAGTT
>NZ_CAWPKW010000186.1:0-6206 GCF_963888615.1 Brasilonema octagenarum UFV-OR1
CGCCGGGGGGAGTATCCCCCCGGCAGACTTTGGCGCTGCGCAAACGCTGCTGCGCAAAGCGCAGATCGCAACCTACTGTTTTTAGTAGCGCCTGCGTAAGTCCTACTAAAATTAGTTGGAAATCAGCGGTTTGCTAGCAAAATCACCTAAGCCGATACTAGAAAGCAAAGCCTGCCACTCTTGCTCAAGAGTCACATCTTGGGGATTTTTTTGACGCAATTGTGCCACAGTTGTTAATGCTTCATACCATATTCCATTGCTCGCATAGATAGCAACTTGCTGTCTTGGCTGTGCCTGCTTGATTTGTTGGACGATCGCCGCCTTTAAGTTAACTCGTTGTATGACTCCTTCAACATAAATTGGGCTTTGTTGCTTTTGGCGATGCTCCGTAAGGGAGCCGCCCAAAGGGCTATCGCAGTACACATTTAAGAACCAGCGGTACTGTTTGTCTGTAGTCAGTGGAGAAACACTAGTAGGTAAAGAAACGCTCATGACTCCAGGTTCAGTTGGTAAAGTAATATCCTGTCGGTAGACTAGATTTGATTCTGCATCAAGCAACACAAAATCAGCGGGGTAGGCAGAACCTTTGGCATAAGGTGTGTAGAACCAGAAAGTTGGGCGTTCTGCTGTGGTTTGTCCCCAAACATTCATCACCGAAGTTGGTTGCTCAATCAAAGGAACTAAAGCCGTGAGTCCAGGTTTAGCAACTGGACACTGACCGCGACTGGCTCCCCCATACCGACGACCACCAGGAGGTTGTCCTGGCGGAAGTGGAGGTAGCACAAGGCGCAGAGGCTGCTTACGAGAAGAGGTTGTTGTTAAGGGTTTTGATTGTGATGCAGACTGAGCGATCGCCGATGTTGTGCTAGGGAGCAAACTTAAGTACCCCAGTACAACTGCCAACAACAGTTTCATCGGTTGTAAAATCATTTTCATAAATCACTCTTAACTGTTGAGTGTTAACTGTTAACTATGAATAATCTCGAATTTTGAAATAAAACGATACTCATTGTTCCGACAAGTGCCAAGGCTGAAGGTACAAACGGCACCCAATATCCTTGGATAAGTAGACCAAAGCACAAAACGTAGAGAACTCCACAACAGACAAAGACAAAAAGTGTCAATCTGGGGAGTAAACGCACCCGCCAAGGAAGAACTGCTCCTACCACAGAAGCACTGCAAATCCAGATCACCTCACCCCACAATGACCAAACTTGCAACAAAGGACGTTTATCGAGGACAGCGCTGAGGAGTTGGCTGACCATTTGTGCTTGTACAAGCAATCCTGACATTCGCTGATCAAACTGATTTTCATATGGTGTGCCCCAATAGTCACTACGCTCTCCTTTAGATACAACACCAATCAGGACAATTCGGTTTTTGATCGCATCTGGATTAACCTGATTTGATAAAACTTGTGTCAGCGTTACTTGTTCAGCAATGTTCTGTGAGGAACGATAATTCAACAAAATTTGACCACCATTGGCATCAATGCCTTGATATCCGCCACTGTGAGAGTTCAAACCAGGAAAAACAGTATTGCCAAGCTGTAAATCTCCTTGTGTGGTAAACTTTGGTTGAATTCCCTTATCGGCAAGCAAATAACGAAATGCTAGCTGTGCACTGAATGCATAATCAGCAGGACACCCAGAGACAGCCTCCTGTCCCATAAACAACAGATGTCGCCGTACCACGCCATCAGGATCATGAATAAAGTCGCTAAATCCCAGGCGTTCTTTTGGGATTTCCGGTGGCGGCGTAATACTCTTAACAGGTATTGCAGCATCACTGTGCTTACAAACCCCAATCAAATTTTCAGTTTGTTTGAGACGAGGAATTAAATTTGGGTCTTGCGCTTTAAAATCTCGATAGATATCCAAGCCAATAGCGCGGGGTTCGTACTTCTGAAGTTTATCCAAAAGTTTATTGAGAGAGATATCTGAAAGGGATTTTCCATTTACATCCTCGCCCCTTTGCCGTTGAGCATCAATATCTGCATCATCAATTGCTACCACCAGCAGGCGTGGATCGCTTTCCTCGTGGAAGATCAGGGAACGTAGACGCATCATCTGGTCAAAAGCTTGGAGTTCACTCATTTGCAGTAACCCCAAAAACTTTAGTCCACAAACTAGGGCAGTGATCACCACTGAGGACAACAATGCTACTGCAAATCTGGGTGGAAGCGTTGGGCAAACAGGCGATCGCTCTAATGGTCTGGGCACTTCCACCTCAACCTTACCCGTAATCTTGAGCCAAGTAGGAGGAATTTGTGCGAGATTTTGACAAATGACTGGTAACCAAGTCGCGCAGGGAAACTTGTCCTCAAGACCTTGCAACCGTTCCCGTGCTTCCCGCACTGCTTGATAAAAGCACTCACCCCCAGCAAACCCTTGTAGAAAATACTTCAAAAATTCCTGTGCAACTAAGTCTGGAACGGGTTCGCGCATAACAATCATCTGCGGAATTTGCAAATCAGCCAGTTCTCGCGCCAGTCCCAGCCCATCGCAGGAGTTGAAGATTGCCAGTTGCAGTCCACGTTCCACAGTTTTTCTCAGAGCATAGCGTAATTCGCTGATGGTCAGACTATCGGTTTTATTCAGGTAGATTCGCCCAGATCCATCTTTGCCATGACTCGAACTGTGTCCAGCAAAGAAAAGAATATCCCAGCTGTTACCCCACAGAAAGTCAGTCAATTCTTTGCGTTCAGGTTCCACCAAAAACGTAACATCTGCATCTGTTAGCTGTTGCAGCAAAGCACGGTCAACTTCTGTGTCAATCCCCTGACTATTGCCAACAATGGCTAAAATACGAACTTTGTTATTAAATGTTTTTTGGGAAGATATCTTTTCGTATGTAGGCGACGCTAGGGCAAATTCAGCTTTTGGATATCGTTCTAGTAAATCCCACAAATGCCAAGGTAAAAGTTGTAACTGAGTATGTTCGGTTTGTAAAATCACCCGTACTTCATCCGTAGGCAATAATTTTTCTAGCCATTTCTCGCGGATGGGACGAAATTCTTCTGTTCGTAGCCACGTGTTGAAGCGCGATCGCAAAATATGAGCAATATTGTCACAGTCTTGGGTGATGGACACATTTGTCACCTGCATTTTATCAGCAGACAAACGATAACTATTCCCCAATCTGAGATAGCTAGACTGCCAGTGGCTATAGTACAGTGGCATTTCTCCTGCTGCAGGTAACTTACCCGTGATTTCAGTTGAGGGACGCTCACCTTCTTCACCGATTTGTAGCGTTACGGCAAACCCCTGCTCAAAGCTACCATCTGCAAATTTCAGAACCACTAGCTTGCCCATAATTAAAGCAAAAGTACACGAAGTTGGGAAGCAGAATAACTTTTAACAATTGAAGCCTTAAGTGTTGACTCTTGGGCTTTGACTAAATGATAAAGTTCTGTGTGACACTTGCATCATTCAATGATACTTTAACGCTAAATTGCTCTGTAGGTTCGCCTCTAAACTGTAATTGCAGGTAATTATCTGCACTTCTGGCTTGAGCTTCCAGAAAAACGGTTCCAGACTGATCTAGCACCGTCAGTTGTACTCCTGGTATAAGGTAAATTTTATTACCTGTAGGATGCAACTGAAGACGAACGCCAGTTTGTTGATCAGTTTTTGGTCGAATTTCGACAATTAATATGACGGGTTGATTGGCAATTTGGATTCCTAAATCAATCAACTTTGCCCGTCTGGTAAGTGCTTGTGTTTTGTTAGGATCGTTTTGCACAAGCGTCTCACCATTGCGAAAAGCATAACCTGGTCTAATTTCCGGCTGATTCCACAAAGATTCAACTGTTTGCCAACCAGCATCGAAGATTCCAACCAACCACTGGCTCAAATTCACCAATGTCCTGCTCGGTGTTTGTCGCAGCTGTGCGAGATATTCGATAAAATCTTCTAAGGGTTGCAGTTGACTTAAAAGTAATTCTTCAGTTGCCACATTACGAACAAACCCTAGTAACTTTGCTTGCTGAAGCGATTCATCTATTTGGACAACGACATAAGCCACTCGTTCTTCCCAAGTTTCTGGGGGAATGTAACATGTTTCTTGCGCCAAACGCACGGAACGACACTCTAAACGCCCGATTCCCGGCAACTCTAAGTCTGCTACATCACTACATAGACGCATAATAGAGTTCCAACTGTTACATTCTGTTAACTGAGTGGGAATATCCATCATTTCCAAGTATTCATTTACCACCCATACACAAAGCGTATTTAGTCGGACTTGTTCGGCTTTTTCAGGAGTTGGTTGCTGATTGGCAAACTGCTGGGCAGTTCTACACGCTGCTTGAGTAATAGGCAACGTTAAAGCAAAGTCGTCTAGATTGTGGTTGGTGCGCCTCATATGAAATCCCCGGTGAAGAACGCTGCTACATACATATCGTTCCAAGGTATGTTATTTACGCAAGAGTAAAGAAAAGCAATATAGGAATCCGGTTTGATTTATGAACTTACTCGTGAAGATTTTTAAGAGGGAACGCTTAACTCTTAACGCTTAACATCAAATGTAGCTAGCTTCGTCAAAAATCAAATATGAGTTTTATATCTTAATTGAAAAGCTAAATTAAGCGTCTTACCAATAGAGTTGGGCAAAATATTGTAATAATTTTTAACAATTTCTGAGAAAAAAATCCCCCACATCTGTACCGGCAAACACAGGATTAGTAATCAAGTGTTGACAGATGTAGGGGAATAATTTACTCGGATTTTGGTTCACCAACTATAGGAAGCAAAGAACCTTATTTATTATTCCCAGTTGCGATCCCAAATTCAAAAATTAAGATCCCCGACTTCGCAAAACTTGTCGGGCAATACGGTTCGCTTAAGGAGGTTATCTCAAAGGAGATCCCTCCAACCCCCCTTAAAAAGGGGGGCTATTTTAGCCATTCACCCCGTTTTTAAGGGGATCGCCGCTGGCGGGGGGATCTTATCGGGACGGTATTGAGAAGTCGGGGATCTTCTTTCTCGTGCCTGTAGGGCTTATGATTTAGGAGATATTCCCCAGGTAATTGACTAAATCGCTGGGATTAGAGAAATCCAACAGCGCCTCAGCTAACTCCTCTAACTGAGTAATAGATAAACTGCGAATCTGCTGTTGTACCTCCGACTCAATTACACCAAACCGACGTGTCAAAAGACGTAAAATCAGTTCTAGCGCCTCCTGTTTCTTTCCTTGTTCTTTTCCCTTTTGCAAAATGTCTTGGTAAATCACAGATTCTTGCATAATTTCCTCTCTAAATAGCTGTCTCATCAAATTTTTTGGAAACCTCAAACCAGCTAAAACCTGTACGCAAGCTGATATATTCTGTCGTTCTTCCCTTGACTCAATCATATCGACAGCAGCGGCGACTTGTTCTAATAAGTCTTGGGGTGAGTCGGTTCTCGCCAATGTCGCCAGTGGTAGAAGTGCGGGGTTAGCTAGCAGTGGTGTTGGATCTTCTTCCCATAAACGAATCACTCGATACTCGTGTCTGGTTTTCTTGTCTACATACTGAGTGTTAAAAACGATTTCTGAGGAAGTGGCTTGTAAGAAAATCAACACTTGCTCAATATCGCACCAGTATTGTCGTTTCAATCTTGTGTAGTAATCCAGCATCCGGAAGTCGAGTGGAGGCGTGGATTTTGGTGAAGTTTGAAACTCTAAATGCAGGATTTGGTTGGAAATTTGCAGGAAGGTAAGTGAGTCTGCGCGAATTGGTTCTAGGTTGAGTTCGGTTTTTAGTACCTCGATATCTGAGGTGTCGGACGCGAGTAACCATCTGGCAAAATCGGCTGGGTAGTTTTCCGCAAGGTATTTACAGGTGTTGTCGTAAGTCAAGGGCGATCGCCTACAAAAAATTTAGATTTTATGCTATTCTATGAATAATGCAATAGGTGTGCGCAGATAAATTCAGCTTCATGACAGCGCAACTGGTGGTAAAAGGTATTTAGTTGGTGAATGACTGGAAATCTTAATTTGTAGCGAGTGTTTTGAAGGTTAAGCGGTACGCTAAACACTCAGCGACCAGTGTTTGAGACTCGCTGACGAGTGTTTGAACTTCGCGGTATATATAACGTTCAGAACTGCATAGCCGAAGATGGATTCGTTTTATCCATGTTGATTTGACCTCACCCTCGCTTTTAGCTGCGCTAAAATCTTTCCCTCTCCTTAATAAGGAGAGGGATGCCCGACAGGGCAGGGTGAGG
>NZ_CAWPKW010000187.1:0-69215 GCF_963888615.1 Brasilonema octagenarum UFV-OR1
GGTAATTCGATGACTTGGTTTACAGGGTACACTGAATTGTATTTAGGACATTCCTGAGTTGTACAGGGTGGTACATTCCTGACGATATGTTTAATTTCTCCACTTTTAAGAAATATCATATCTAGGGGAATGTGAGTATCCTTCATCCACAAGCTAATTGGTTCTGATTTGTTGATAACAAATAGCATCCCGTGGTTGTTCGGTATTGACTTGCGGAATTTGAGTCCTTTGGATAGTTCTTGGGCAACTCTAGCTACCTCTAGTGTGATAGTTTGGTTATTACTAGTAAAGGTTGCACTAACAGGTAGATACTGGGGTTGATGATTCCAAAAGTAGAGTGATAGGGGTGAGAGGGCAGCAGTAAAACCAGCAATTGGTCCAACGACAAAGAGAATTTTGAAGAATAGGCTTTTTGGTGAAGTTTGTGCGCCTTTTGTTTGAATTATTCTTTGAGTGGTTGGTCTTGTGACTTTCATAATTTTAGATAAGTAAAGTGATAAGGTGGTTAAAGAGCGTGAACAGTGAACAGTGACCAGTGACCAGTAAACAGTGAACAGTGAACAGTAAACAGTAAACAGTGAAGGAGTCAGGAGGAGCCAGCACTGCGGGAGGGTCTCCCTCCGTAGGTGTCTGGCGTTCAGAAGTCAGGAGGAGCCAGTGCGGTGGACGGGTCTCCCGGCATAAAGCACCTGGCGTTCAGAAGTCGCAGTTCTTTATTTCTTCCTTCTGAATACTGAATTCAGAATTGCTGAATTCTTCTTCAAACTGATAACTGATAACTGATAACTGATAACTGATTTCTGACGTTTGCTAGCTGAAAATATTGATGTTTCCAACAGCAAACTTACTTTCATCTCGCAGGCTACTAGGTAAAGCTTGTTGGTCAGCTTTATTACGCATCGACTCGACTCTATCGGCTTCGCGGATAGCAAGCGGGTTGATTTGGCGGCGTTCTTCAAGCAGCGCTTCAATGGTTAATTCTAGGGGTGGGAGTTCTGAGGATGTGTAGGTATCTTCTGCTGTCATCGTGCAAAAAATACTAAAAGCAGCACGCTCAACAATCGTCTGGATTTCAGATCCTACGCAACGGTTAGTCGCTTTCAGGATACGCCGCCATTCGTCCTCGCTCCAGGGGTCGTTACTATTGCGGAAGCGCTTGTCAAATCGGGCGGCATGAAGCTTAAATATTGTATGTCTTTCCCCATTGTTGGGTAGGTCTACCTTAAATAAATAGTCAAACCGTCCAGCGCGGGTGAGTTCGGGTGGTAACCATTCCATCCGGTTAACCGACGCGATGACCAGTACGTCTGATGTGCGCTCTTGCATCCAAGTCAACAACTGACCCGCAAGCCGTTTGGCCAGGTCGTCATCCCCAGCGAAGCCTTTATCGAAGTCGTCAAAATACAAAATTACTTGGTTAAGCCTATCTACCAGTCGCAATAAGCGTTTGAGTTTAACTTCTGCTTGATTACCAAAACTTCTAAAGTTACCCCAATCGACCATGATGAGGGGAATCCCCATATTTTGAGAACAGGCTTTTGCTGAGTGTGATTTTCCCGTTCCTGGTGGTCCTACGAGCATGATACCCTTGGGTACACGCAGATTGTATTGTTTGGCACGCGGGGTGAGCAATCGCTTGAACTTTTTGAAGGATTCCTGCATGAGTTCTAATCCCCCAAGTTGCACTTTTGGTGGAGGTAAAAACTCTATATCATACAAGCGGTTGAGCAATTGAATTTTTCTTGATAGTAGAAGTTTAGCTATCTCGCTGGAATTTCCGGTAGGGTGAGTTTTTTCAATATCTTTGAAGCAAGAAATAATATCAGAAATATACAATCCAGCACTACTATATGCAATTTCCAACCAGTCTTGGTCTGTATATGTTGAAGGGAGAATTTTACTATTAATTAAATTGTCAATAATTTCTTGTGTATCTGGCAGTTCTTGTGTCCATAAAGGAATAATAGCCGCCATTTCGCTTGTTATCTCGGCGTGGTGTCCTAGTAATATAGTAGTTTTCCCGCTATCTTGGTTGGAATGCTTGAGGTTAATTAGGGACGACTTAATCCATGACGATACAATCAAAAAATCGGCTGATTGATTGTTATTTTCTTTTATCCAAGGGAAGATATTCTCAACAATTAATATCCCGATTTCAGAATAACCCTTCCAAAAATTGAGTACTTGAAAATAGTCTTCTTTATTTTGTTTGACGGTTGGTTTATAGTCATTGAACTCTCGCAGAATGAGATTTTCTTTCACGCCGACAGCTAGTTCCTTAATACTGGACTCATTGAGATTCCATATGTAAGCTTTATTACCTGTATTTTGACAGTAAGCAGCGATACGGGTGAGGAGGCGGTGACGTTCTTGGAGGGGGGATTCGCAGGCGATGACGGGATAATTATTGGCAAGAAGGTCTTCTAGACAATTAAAGCTGGATTTCATTTAGTGTTGCTTGTAGCTTCTTAGAAGCAATCCTAACTAGAAGGGATGGAATTGGCAGCTGATAATTTTCTAATTTTTGGATGAAAAACATTAGAAAAAAGTTAGTTGATTTTCAGTATTTTGTTGATTGAATTGCTGGTTGTGAATGTAGATAATTGCGAAGAGTTCTCCTGAATCCTTACGTTTTTCGTTTTTCAAAAAATCAATATGAAGATTTTACAATCTGACTGTAACAACTCATCTGAGCCATGTGGTATGAGGAGTTAGTGCAGCTATGGCAAAGACACCAGAATATCCAATTGTTGTTATCCCAGAGTTAGTTAAAGAGAAAAAACAGTTTACTCCTTTAGTTTTTCCGGACGGACAGGGAGATGCACCAATCGGTGCGAGTGAAGGGTTGTTTGAAAATGTTCTCAAACATTATTTCGGTGAGATTGTTTTCCCACAACAAGTGATGCTTCCTCCAGGACATCAGTTAGCATATACGGCTGATTTTCTTATTGTCGAGCCTAATACGCGCTTACACATAGACCTCGAAGTAGACGAACCTATCTCATTTGCGACTGGGAAGCCTACCCACTGCATTGGTGAGGACGACTATAGAAACAAGTGTTTTGTTGATGCAAACTGGCTAGTTATTCGGTTTGCAGAGGAACAAGTCTCGTCTCAACCAGAACGCTGCGCTCGGTTTATCGCTGGTGCTCTAGCACAACTAACGGGTAACGATACTTATCGTCGTCAACTACTGAATGTAGAGAAGGTTACTCCTATGAAGCAGTGGTCATACCGTCAGGCATCGAGTTTGAAGAAAAAAGATTACCGCCAGGGTTACCTGCAAGAGAGAAAGAATTAGGAGATTTGTCAAGATGAGTAAGTGTACTACATATTACATTCAAGCCCAGCAAATAGACCAACTTGTCGAGTATTTTGGCACAACACTAGAAAAACTTACCCCGGTTGATAAGCTGGCATTGCGGGCAACATTAGCATATTGGCTGTTTCACTTAGAAGTGGCTGATTTAAGTGAGTATACTTTAAATCATGCTTTAGAAGATACAATGCAGGGATACTCAGAAGACTGCCAAGTTAACCTAAAAAAGGCAATTGCAATTTTAGAGGGTATTGGGAGAGGCGAAGCAGAGGGACTAATCGAAGCTCTTACAGATCAACTGCGTTGGCGTAATACAGGATACTAACCTTCTCTGCCTATACCGAAATTAGTTTAAGTTCCCTTAATCGTTCTTGGAGATTCACTACTTCAACCTCCCAGAATTTTTCCATTGCCACATAGAGCTTTTCAAACTCTGCTGGCTCGCTTTCTCCAAGGAGGCTTATCGCTTCGCTCCTGGGTGTAGGGGTGTAGGGGTGTGGGGGTGTAGGGGAAAGAGTTGAAAATGTACACCCCGCCCCCAGGAGCAATGGGGTTTAAAACCCCACCGTCAAATACGGTGTCTTTAATCGGTTGGGGTCATTAACCCCAACAGAAGTGCTTTCCCCCCCCTACACCCTTACACCCTTACACCCTTACACCCCTTCTTCTTTATTCTTTGCTCAAGTTCAACTTCATCTACTTAATATTTCTCATCTAATTGGTTAAATGCTATTCCGTATTTAACTTATAGGCTAAATAGTTCTTGTGAAGGGAACACTTTTGTTTGGTTGTAGATACTTTATTTTTGCTCTTGTCAGATGTCCGAATCTTGGATTTTTCAGTTAATGTTTCGGTTGTTGCTACTGTATGTTTTATAGATGTAGTGCAGTTGCAGTGTTTTTCAAAAGCGACGGATATCTCTAACAAAAATTGGAAAATAAAGAGACTAGAGAATCCGTAAATAAGAATGAAGAGAAGTCCCGTCAGCATAGACTGTGCTAATTCCATGATTCTAACTCCTGTTGATATAAATAGTAACTAGCTATTTTCTGAAGCGATATCCGAGCTTTCTATTTACATCAAGCGTTAGCTTATGTAGTTGTTAATAGCTACCGCAATTTCAAACCTAGCAGCTTCAAATCCCAGGTATACCCCTCCAATTCTACAAAATCAACTGGCTACGAATATATCTTCAATTGATTTGTCTTAAATTACTGGTTTTGTTACCACAAAGAGAGTTGTCCTGGTGATATATTTCCCCGTCGTCGCGTATGGAACAGCATGTGACAGCTGCTTTATATAGACAACAACAACCACTTCTACAACGTAGAAATAACAACAACAACAGCCCTAATTTTTGCGTTAGGGTAGAAACAAATTAATTTCCACAACGTAGAAATGGCCAAGGTAGAATGGGCAATATCCCCTCACACAGAAGAACGATTTAGCTGTGTCTTCGACTACCAAACCTGCTTACCCATAGAGCCAATCCAAAGGTTTTTGAACTATTGTAGAAAGCGACAATTAGCACCTAACACAGTCAGTACATACGCTTATCGACTGGTAGACTTTTGGCGCTGGCTAGAATCCAAATCTCTCAACTGGTATGAGGTTGGGTTAAATGAATTGGCAGACTTTGTGAATTGGTACTTGCTAGGTGGTGAAGTTGAAGCAATCTCAGAAAATGTTAGAGAAATTGTTGCCAAAAGGAGTCCTCGCACTGTCAATCAAGCAGTCACCGCCATCCTTGAATTCTATACCTATCACACAATTGAGGGCAGGATTGAGGAAAAACATTTCACGAAACTAACGCACGGTTGGGGAAAACGAGGAGGCTTTCTTAGAGGAATCGCTAAAAGCAATCCACAAAAGAGCAAACGCATCAAAATAAAAGAACCGAAACTCTTCGGTGGTTGTCTACTAGATGAAGAAGTCGCAGCCTTAGCCAACGCCTGTACAACTTATCGAGACAGGTTAATTATCATGCTGCTGCGCTCAACAGGAGTGCGGCGGGGAGAACTGTTAGGATTACACCTGGAAGATGTGAAAGACTTAGATGTCAGTGGACGCATTCGGATTGTACGCAGAGAAGACAATCCTAATCGCGCAATGGCTAAAGGAAGAGAACGAGAAATCCCCATTCTTTTCCAACGGTCAGCTATTCAAGAGACCTTTCATGCCTACTTATTAGAAGAATATCCGCATAGAGCCGAAACTTTGGGACATGGAATGTTATTCGTCAATTTATCAGGTAAGTGGGTAGGACAAGCGATGTCTTTAGTTCGCTTAAATAAATTATTTGACCAACTCCATAAACGAACAGGAATTAAAGCACATCCGCACTTATTTCGCCATACCTTCGCTACTAGAATGCTGCAAGATAATTATCTTGACCAATATGTACAACAGCTTTTAGGACATCGTTCAATTGTCACAACGAAAGACATTTACAGTCATGTTCTTGATGAAATGACCCTAGAGCAATACTTAAGAGAAGAAGAAAATTAATGGCTTCAGCATTTACCTCAGAGACATTACATGAGCGAATTGCACTCTCTGAGTTAGGGAAACAGTGGATTAATGACCCTTTAATGAATCAAGATGTTTGGTCACTGTTAGAGTTAGGTTATAGCCAAGAAGAATGTCGAATTAATGGACATTATCATCTCTACTTTCACAAGTTTTCACTCCCTTGGTTAAAACATCTGACCCAACTAACCATTAAAGCCAGCATTCGAGAGCGATATTCCCTCGGTCGTATTATTCATCGCCTTGGCTGTTTAAACCATTTAGATCGTTTTTTATGTAATCATGGATATACACAACCCCAATCTTTGACAGAAGCACTCCTCCATCAATTTATTAGCGAAATTAATAGCGGTAATCGTCAGAATGCGATTGCTTATGCCCTCAATCTTTGGAAAGAAGAACAGTGGCTAGAAATTTCCTTTATCCCCATCAAACTTAAACAAAATTCTCCTAAAATCGAGACAATTCCAGAGGAAGTACTTTACCAAATCTACGAAAAATTTGACTTATTCCCCCCGACAATTGAAAGACTGTTTCGCTTGCAATTGGTTTTAGGTTGCCGCATTGGAGAAATTCTCACTATGCCACGCCATAGCCTCAAACAGGAAGGCGACAAATGGTTGTTACTACGTTGGTTTGAAAAACGCAAACACTGGCGATTTGTTCAGATTCATCCTAAGGTAGCCGAATTAGTTCAAGAACAGCAGAGATTCCTCGATGCTCAATTTGGAAGAGATTTTGAATTCGATAAACTATTTTGTACCGTTTATAGTCCCCAAAAAAGTATTCCTTGGGCTGACAGAGAATTAGATACAGTACTGTGCTATCAACCCCAAACAATTACCAGATTGAGAATTAGTACCTGGCTAACTAATTTTCGAGAGGTAGCAGACTTAAAAGACAAACATGGCAACAGATTTAAACTAACTAGCCATATGTTTCGTCGCACAAAAGCCAGCATTATGGCTCATTGTGAAGTAGAGGATGAATATATCGCTGCCGTACTAGGTCACAGTTCCTTAGATATGCTACCTCATTATCGTCAGCGTTCGCTTATCAGGTTAGAAAAAGAAGCTAATCTCAAAGGTTATGTAGATATGTATGGTCGAGTTACTTCTTTTAAACCAAGAAAAACTAGGTATGAAAAATTAGCTAATCTCCTCAAAGTTAGTACCCCCTTGGGAGAATGTCATCGTCCTACCATGTTAGGAGATTGTCAACATCGCTATGCCTGTCTAAGCTGTCCTCATCATCGCGTAACACCCGAAGATAAATCACAGTTAGAAGCTGACTTGAAGCGCTTACAGCAAGACCATTATCAAGCGCAAAAAAATGGACAGTCAAGACGAGTGACTGAGATTAATAACTTATTAGCTTTAATCCAAAAACGTCTTGACGGTTTGTCAGAATTACAACATCTTCAAGAGCATAAAACTAATGGGTAAACGCAAGCATCCACCAATTTCAATTCACCAAACCCTTGACGGTACTTTACAAGTAAATTGGTCAGAGAACTATAATCATGAATTCGTTTGTCTCCTTTGTAATCGCGGACGATTGAGCCATTTTTATTACGATAAGACAACACTGTGTCAAATTCAATTAAGCTGTGAAGCTTGCCACAAATCCACTCCCCTCTCTTGTCAACTGAGAAAGTCACCACCCATCTCAATTCATCAAACGCTTGACGGTATTTTACAAGTAAATTGGCAAACAGATTATGCTGGCGAGTTTATTTGTCCCAACTGCAACCAGGGAAAAATTAACAATTTTCATCACTCTCAAAAACCAATTTGTAAACTGAGACTTAAATGTGATTCATGCTCTCAGATCACCAACTTAACTTGTGAAGTTCCTCAACACCCACCTATCTCAATTCACCAGACCCTTAACGGTACTTTACAAGTCAATTGGAAGACAGATTATGCTGGTGAGTTTATCTGTCCTCATTGCCATCAGGGACAACTCAACAGATTTTCTTACTCGAAAGGATCTGTTTGCAAACTGAGATTGGGATGTGATTTTTGTCATCAAGTAACATACCTGACTGGTAAATTTAAACATTTACCAATTTCCATTCACCAAACTCTTCAAGGAACTCTATCAGTCAATTGGGCAGAACAGTATGTTGGCGAATTTATTTGTCCTCAGTGTAATCAAGGACAAATAAGCAAATTTCATTATGACGATGGACTTAGTTGTCAACTCAAACTAGGATGTAACTCTTGCTCCCTTAAGACTCTGCTTTGTTGTCAAGTTCCACCTCAGTTTCACAGTTATCGCCAGCATTTAGTTTGTCCTAATCCCCTGTGCCATCAAATTGGCCCTGATGGACAGAAAGGATGGATTTACGAGACCTTTGGGACGAGTAGCAGCCAGAGTAATTGTCGCTGTTACTTCTGCCACATAAATTTTCACCCTAACGCCACAAGTTATGGCAGTTGGGTTGGGTATCAACAACAAGAAACTTTATTAAATTTCTGTTTTGATGATGATGTTTGGGATTTTCGCCATTTTATCAAAAACCCACCCGTGAAAATCCTTAACTTTAAGTCAATTAAACCTGAGTGGTTTCGTGTCCTAGTCAAGCAATATCTATATTCTTTACTCAAATCAGGTAGGTATTCTGCTAGCGCAAAACCGATGAATTCTCTAGTGACTTTGCGTCAGTTTAGTCAAATTTTGAAGCAACATCATGTCCACCAACTCCCTGATATTAAGCGAGAACTCATCTTAACCTTTCTCGACCTCAATCAAAGTAACTGTAATCGAACCATTCGAGAAAAGCTATATATCCTCAAAGATTTTTTTGATTTTTTAGGATTAGAATCTCAAAGCTTAGTTCGTCATCGAGATATTCCTAAACAGACAATTCAGGACGTGGATTGGTTGGATGAAATCACCCGTCAAGGAATTAAACAGCATCTCGATAAAATTCCTGCTCCTGTTGCTCGTCACTACTTAGTGCAAGAATATACGGCTGCTCGTCCAGCAGATATCTGTCAGATGGCTTTTGATTGTTTAGTTGAAGAAAATGGTCAATGGTATATCAAGTTTTATCAGCATAAAGTGGAACGATGGCACAGACTACCTGCTTCTCGTGAGATTAGACGAGTTATTGAACAACAACAGCAATGGATTAGGAAAACCTTAGGTTCAGATTACTCCTATCTGTTTTGTCATTTTAGAAGTATTAAACAGAGTTCTTACCCATCATTTTCTAGCATCAAACCATTACCCAAACCCCCGCAAGTAACAGCAGATGAAAACTCAATGGTTCGTCTTATTCGTCTGTTGATAGAGCAAGAAGACATCCGTGATAGCAATGGTATTAGACCCTACTTTACAGGTAAGATTACCCGCGCTAGTCGCCTGCAAGAAGTGAGGGCTAAACATGGAATGGAAGCAGCTCAACTCTATGCTGACCACCTCAGTAGTGAAACGACATTTCAGCACTATGCGCCTCCCACTAGGGAGCAAGTAGCGGCAGTAGATTTACCTTTTCAGGAACTTCTACTGAATTCACAAAACCGCTTCCTCCCGCTTCATTAAAACCGGAAAAATCTGCCAGCCTCATTACTAATTAGTTGGTTTAGCGCCAACGATCTGGGCGGAAAAATCGCCCAAACCTGAGATTTTGATGGTATGCAGGAGTATTTATACATGGGCGATTTTTCCGGAGGCTGGCAGATTTTTCTACGTTTAGACCCAACCCTGGCAAACCTTACCTGAAAGTCTTCTCAAAAACCCAAGAGCCTACGAACTCGACCTGGAAATTTCACCTCGTTTGGCGGTTTATGGTCACTGCACCCTTGACCCCAAAACAAACTGTATCTACAACCTCTATCCCAAATGTTACGGCTGTGGTAGTTTCCGCCCCAGTACAAACAAATTACCTCTTTATGAACGGCAATATGCTGGAGAACAGAAACGCATGGAGTCAGCTAAACAAGCCGGGGCTGCCCTCGCCTATTCTGAATCCAAGGCTACCCTAGAAGCAATGGATAAATGGCTATCAGATTTGAGGAGAGTTGCTAATGGCGAAGCAACTTAATCGGGAAAAACAGGCTGCTGTCCTTCGGTCAGCTCAACAAAAGCGAAAACAGCACAAACGTGAACAAGTGTTTCGCGCTATTGAAGAGATTCAAAAAAGCGGTAAACCCTTGACCTTCCCCAATATTGCTAAGGTGGCTGGCTGTTCCATTTCCTACCTCTACAAATGGACAGAATTAACTGAATACATTCATGATTTACAATCGCGAAAAACACAACAACTCAACTCATTAGAGGAGAAACAACCTGGACCCCATAGCCTCAAAACTCTCTCTGAAGTATTCAAGCAACGGATTCGAGAACTGGAGGCTGAAAATAAAGAATTAAAGCGACAGAATCAGAACTTGAGGGGTCATGTTGCTGAAATCTTCGAGTTGAGATCCGAATGTGAAAGACTGCGAACACAAATTAAGCATTTGACCACACCTGAATCATCCCCAAAAGTTGTTTCTTTGAACTCGGTTCCCAACAAGTCTGATAGTGCCGAATTCAAGAATCTATCTCAAGAGATTACTCGTTTAATTACCGAAATGGGCATCAAAATCGGTGTTAGATTAAAACAGGAAATAGCCAAACATGAGCCAGAGAGGGTGAAGTTGGCAATATCCGCCTTCAGGCAGTACCGAAGCCATAACAGCATTGAGAGTCCCGGCGCTTGCTTGCTGGCAATGATTCGTGATGAAGCTGAACCTAATGTTCCTCAGAAGGCGATGACTCCTCTTGAGGATGAGTTTGAACGTTGGTATCGTCAGGCTATTGAGAGTGGTTTCTGTCAGGATGTTCCGAAAAAATATTTACCTATACAGCAAGGAGAAATTTTGGTTAGAGTCAGTAATGATGAATTTTTATCAGGTTATGAACTACTCTCCTGGCGAATAGCTAAAGCGAAAATGGAAGATAATGAGAATTCATCAATATCTTGACTCAGGGTCAACTCTTTTATACCCTCGCTTGGACCTTCGCTCTTGCAGCTTGTAGTAAGTTATTAAAGCAGCTTGATAATCTTTGCAATCTAAATCTTTTGACTTGCCGAATCCTCGATAGATGGCACTGCCCCAAGTTTTGGTGATAATCCACTCTCCAAATAGGTTTTGGCAAAGGGTTAAGGTGTAGAATCGGGTATCTCTTTGCCACTTCGATTTCAGCCATTTGTCAAGTTCGTAGGCAATTTTTACAGTCATCTCAACCACGTTTTTGCTGATCCGGGAGCAAGAATCTATCAACACAATGATTTTAATAATTAGGCACCCAAAAGTGCGGTACTGAGTCAAAAATACCAGTTACATTTTGTAAATTTTTCTGTTTTTTGAAAAAGGAGTTAACATGGGTTACGTTGTAGAAGAGTTGAACAAAAGTCAGTCACATCAACCTTTCTACGACGTGGATTCTACATAAGCTGCTGCATAAAGCCGCGAGATTTTCGTTTCGATTGTCTTCGGGCGTGTAATTCCAGTGGTGGACAACTAATGTTTTGATGCTGCGTTCCCTACGAGATAATCCTTCTTTTTTATCAGTTGGACGTAAGCATTGCATACCGCAGCGCGTGCATTTCCAGTCAGATTTTGATTTGACCTCAAGCGCGATAGTATCCCAGTTTAAAGGATAGCGGTTGCGGTTTTTGCCAGTCATCAATCAGTTCCTTTTGGATTCTATGAAACTAATTCTGATTATACCGATAATATTTATCATTAATATACTTAGTTTTGTTATAGCAATCCTATCTGATTTTTGTGAATCACAAAGTAGAGACGCTTAACGCTTAACGCTTAACACCGAAGAAGGAATAAAGGTGTACCTAGCTTCGCAAAAATCAGATGATGTTTTAAAAGTCGAAGTAGGTCAAAAATTATGCGAGGCGTCGAATCATAATACGTATCATTGCAATATAGATAAAAGTCTCTAAGGTTTCTGGTAGTCGTTCATAATCTTTACTTAAACGCCGACACCAATTAAGCCCTACATAAGTTCGCTCTACAACAAGCGCGTTTAGGTAAATGGACAAAACCTTTCAACTCTTGGGGTCGAAGAACAATTATCATAGTCTTCTTCAGACCCGCAGTTAAACATATTTTGTTTTTCGTAAAATCTTTCAGCCCTTGGTAGGGAATGCAGCCCAACTCTACCTTCTAACCCTAACTCAACACTTCTAAGGAATTGCGAAATTTAATAGTGCTTTACCAACACCTTTAAATTGAGGTGGACGTTGAATTTCGATAAATTCAAGGTCTTAGCGCTTGGGCATGATCACTGCCGTCGCAAATTGTGTCGATTTGTAACAATTTTGAAAAATATGGACACAATTAATACTCAGTAAATTCCAAGGTTCCGCCAAACCTTTTACAATTAATTAGTCGATATCAATAATGATATCAAATGCCAGACCAAAAATCCCCACCAAGCGAGATGATTCGTGTGCCCGTTCCACTCATTGGGGTGGTTCGGCGACTATCAAAGTTACACAGGCAGGGTCATACAATTGCCTTGCTGCAAGCCTTAGAGGAATTGCTACTCCGATTTGATATCAAGAATGATATCGATGTAACAGCAGGCAATAAATCAGTCAAACCGTTAGAAGAAAAGCTCTTGAAACTGGAATCCCATCTTGTTGCTCAAGGCTCCTCGGTGGAGACAAAACTAGAAGTTATCACTAAGAAGCTAGAGTTAATCGAACGGGCAATTGCCTCTGGGAGATTAAGTCACAACACTAAACCGCGAAGACTTGCTTACCCGTACCAACAAACACAAGTTGAACTACAGCCTAGGACAAACGAAAGCCTTGCCCAAAGACTTGGTGTCACTTCCCAAGGCCTCGTCGCTGAAAGAGAAAACAAGAGCGCTAAAGAATTTTTGAGTTGGTCCCGGAACCGCGATCCTATGAGTATTGCTTGGGAATGGAAGGCAAGGGACGGATTATACCACCCCCAACGATAGAGAATATATCTCCTCAATAATTATAAAGAAATGCAAATCAATACTTGACCTTTTTTGAATTTGAGCCCGAAGGGCGAGTGACGAATAGCGATGGCGATGCACGAACCGTGAGAGAATTATTTACTAGGAAGTCGTCCTTTCCCTCGTGCATCTTCCGACGGTTTCGACGGGCATCCCAACCGCGCACATATATTTTGGCAGTGCTGCGTCACTTGCGGCTGTAAGCTGGCAACAGTAACCGGATTGGCTGGTAACTGTTCGGCAAACAACCGTCCTGGATGGATTTCATCCCACATCGAACGCATCTGTGCTAAGCGTCCCTTACCAGGGGCATGGATACCAAAGCCAGAAATAATACTGCACCAAACAGGCTGAAAATGTCTTATCAGTATCGCTTCGCCCCAAGCAACCAAGTCCACTGCCATCGCCACGACTGTAAAGTGAAACTCGGCAACATCAAGATTGGGTGCAGTGCGAATGGAGTTCCTATGTTCTCTTAACCGCCCAACTAGCCCTCCAGTAACGTTTCCTTTCCCAGTACGCTTGCCAGGATTCTCCGCTTTGCCAATATAAATCGGCATACAGCATGAGTTTTGGTTCGCATAAGTAATATCTGCGTACAAAGGAAATTGTCCTCGATAGTAAAGTAAATAAACGCCAACATAGCCCGCCAACTCTTCTTTGTGCTGTTCTAATTCGGTGAGTTCTTGGCATTGCTGTCTAGCTTGAAATTCAATTAACTGTTCGCGTAACGTGGCTGGTGCTTGGAAGACCTCTAATGGCATGAATAATAATTGCACTTACAGCAACTACAATTTTCCTGCCAGTGTTAGTTCTTGTAAAGCTCGCCACGGAGAGTATCCCCGTGGCAGACTTTACGTAAATGGCTGCGGATGCTAGAAGCAATCAAATAAGCAAGGGTAACAGGAACAGCATTACCAATTTGACGCATTGACTCACCCCAAGCGCAGGGAAAGTAGTAATCATCAGGAAACGTCTGTAACCTTGCCGCCTCTCGCACCGTGAAATAGCGAACTTGTCCATCAGGCAAGGCAAGCATATTTTCCCCACCAGGGACACCATGCACCCCTGCTTTTAAGGTTTTGGCTGGTTCATCTAAAGGGCTGCCCGTATGTCCTGGGTACGATCTGGCTCCCGGAATATAAATGTGATTGGGTATATGTGAAGCCATATCAGTGTTTTCGGGAGGTGGCAAGTCAGCGATCGCATCCCGGACAGTACACCAAGGGGCGCTCATGCTACCCAACAAATTTGCACCAGTACGTTGCAGACGGCTACGAAGTTTGGCGCTCATCTGGGGACGCTCTTTACTGGAAATGCTGTGGCGTTCCCAATATTCCCCAGTAATCCACTTATGCCAAATAAGCGCTTGGTTCGTATGTGTTGGTTCAGGGAAAGACCAGTTTGCTTTCAAATCAGACCGAAAGCCAACAATAAAAACCCGCTCCCGCTTTTGCGGTACGCCATAATCAGCTGCATTGAGCAATCTAAAGGTAACGTGATACTCAAGGTCATCGCTCTTCCCACTATTATGATGACGCTCCAGTCGTGCCAAGTGGTCAGCCCAAAATTCATCCGGCTTGGGCTGAGCTTCTGGATGGGTTAGCTGTAAGATAATATACTCAAAAAATTTTTGAAAATTACGACGCAGTAATCCACGTACATTCTCAATCAGGAACGCTTTGGGGCGTAATGCGCGTACTGCCCGGAAGAACTGGGGGAACATATCCCGTTTGTCGAGAAAAGCACCATGCCTACCGCCAATTGAAAAGGGCTGACAAGGTGGACCACCAGCTAAAAGGTCAATTTCTTCCGAAATCGTGGAATAGTCAAAATCTGTCACATCCATATTGTGAATATGCCAGTCGTCCAAAAGGGCAATCCCGAGCCGTTGATTCTCACGGATCGTGTGACAACTGTGCTTAGAGAGTTCCACAAGTGCCAGATGATGAAAGCCCGCCTTGGCACAGCCCATCGCCAAACCTCCAGCACCTGTACATAACTCTATCGATTTCACTCGTTCCAATTTCAAAGCAATTGCTGCAAAACATCTTTATGATATACCCACAAGACACAGTTCTGTTCTTTGCTGGTGGATACTGCTTCGAGGCTCTTAACAAAGGGGGTTTGGTGATGGAGATTTATACCCCACCACCAAACATACCACTTGATAGTTATGGGGGGTCTCTTACTCCCGGAAACAGGAACGCCGAAATTGCGGAAAACTGTTAAGCGTTCCCAATAATCGCTGTTCCCTATTAAGCGTTAAGCGTTAAGCGTTCCCTATTCCCTTCTTCGATAATAAAGAAATGCAAACAATGCTTGACGAACGGCAATTGCGATGCACGAACTGTGGGAGAATGATTGACTAGAATACAAGTTCTGATAAAAAAATGCGCGCACCCTCAGTTCCGGCGCTAGTTCTAAGCGAGCCATTACCACTGACGCTACACCCAGCGGCGGTGTATCTCGATAGTCTTGCACCTGGGTCGCGCCCGACTATGGAACAAGCTCTCAACGCGATCGCGGGTTTGTTGAGCAACGGCGACTGCGATGCGATGACATTAAACTGGGCAGCATTGAGGTATCAACACACCGCTGCTGTTCGTTCTGTTCTGATGAAAAAACACGCCCCAGCAACAGCGAATAAAATGTTATGTGCGTTAAGGAGGGTGTTGCAAGAAGCGTTCAAACTCGACCTCATAAGTGCCACTGACTACCAAAAAGCTGTAGATTTACGCAGTATTAAGGCGAGTAAAAAGCAACGAGGTAGGCGACTAAAACCCGATGAAATTACTGCACTCATTCGGGTTTGTCAAGCTGACTCCTCACCGCTGGGTGTGCGGGATAGCGCGTTAATTGCACTACTGCGGTGTGGGTTAAGAAGGGCGGAAGTGGTGGCGCTGCATTTGAAAGATTTTGATGCGACAACTGGTGCGTTAGAAATTTTGAGCGGTAAAGGTGAGAAAGACCGGACGGTGTATATGCCGACCACTGCAATTGCAGCGATTTCTGATTGGCTTACGATACGCGGTAGCAGACCGGGACCTTTGTTGCATCCGATTCGCAAGGGGGGATTTATCGGAGATTACAAGCGCATGACTCCCCAAGCGGTGTTCATGATTGTGCGAAAACGCGCATTAGAAGCCAGAGTTGAGCGGTTTTCTCCCCATGATTTTAGAAGGACGTTTTGTTCTGACTTATTTGATAGCGGGGCTGATATAGTAACGGTACAGCAACTTGCCGGACATACTAGCCCGACGACGACGGCAAAGTATGACCGGCGCGGGGACGAAACCAAGCGTAAGGCGATGGAAAAATTGGATATTGCTTACATACCCAGGAGTTAAGTATTAGTCTGCCAAGGTAAGTTTGCACTCTTTAACAGCAGCAAGAAAAATCTCTTTCTCCCCCATTCCCCCACAGCACGATTATCATTCTTATACACATTTATTTATACTCAAAGATGTATTGACAAAATTCACTCACTTTTAACTTGTTCCGAATGCACCACTCCCGACTTTTTTACCTCCATGTTGAATACTGTATCAATGAGCTAAAGATTTGAATTAGGAGCCACAGGTTGTGGAGCGGGCTGACGTTCATTGTTTTTTTTAGGGATTAGAGTTTTGGGTATTGAAACAGGTTTATCAATAACTGTAATTGAAAAGATTCTGTTATCCAAAGGTTTACCAGATTTATCAGTCACAATCAGTTCAATTTTGGGTTCTAAGGCTTTAATTGCCTTAGTTTCTACTTTGCCTAAAGGCTTTACCTTTCTTCCCTCAGTTGACAGATAAACGTTAATTTCTTCATCCCCCTCAACTTTCCACTCCAAAATAAGAGGTTGACCATTTTCCAAGTTCCGTGTTCTTTCTTCATTTCCATTAAGTCTGAAATAAACAATCTTCGTAGGCTTGATTTTGACTTCAATCATTCCTTCAATAGATTTAGAATTAGGTTGTTTGCAAGACTTATAACAAGCTTGTAATTCAAAAGAGTACTTACCTGCTGTGGTAGAACTTGCTACAGGAACATTTATACAAGTAAGCGTTTCATTTTGTTCAATTTGTTGTAAACTACACAGATTTTTAGATTGAGTTTTAGATGGAATTTTAGACTGACCTTTAAGTGAATTTTTAGGTTGACTGACAGGTGGACTATTGAGTTGACTGGGAATTGCCCAATTATTACCCTGTTTGAAGGTATAAGTTATTGGTTGTCCAACGGGTGTTTGACCATCTTGTTTGGTAACAATATTAAGTACGGAAAGCTGTTTTGGATTTTTAATGTCCCAACTCAAAAGGATTGGTTGACCTTTGATATAATCATATTTATTTGGACGAACGCTAACAACCTCTGGTGCAGGTAACGCAACAATTTCAACTTCAGACGTTTTAGCAGTAACACGTTTACCATTACGAAGGTCTGCTGTTAACTCAAAAGAATACTTACCTGGTGTTGTTGCATCTGTTTTAAATTCATTGCATGATAGTACTTCTTGTTGTAGCTTGCTGCATTTTTTATCTAATTCATCAGGAATTCCTTTACCAAAGTCAAAAACTCTTGGCTTGCTGGGTACTGGTCCATTAGTTTTTAATTCTAACTTTTTCAACTGATTAAAATTATATATATTCCAACTTAAGGTTATGCTCTGATCACCCTCTCGATAACTAGAGCTATCAGATCTCAAATCTTCCAATCTTAAAGGGTCGGGATTTAAGAGCCGCCAAATGAGAAACGCTACCCCTCCAACTAATCCTAAAGCTATCAAAATCAGCGACAATAATTGCCAAATAGGACGGGATTTCCACACCAAAGTTCCCTTTGGTAGTGTTTCTGGAACGGGTAATCCTTGTATATCTTCGATGTCAATTTGAAAGTTGATAACAAGACCTTCCCCAAAAAATGGTCGCCGCCACCATTGATTAGGCTTAACCTCTAAAGACACGGCACTACTTTTACCGGGAAACACTTTTGTTTGTGGAGGAGCGTATTTATACGTGCAAAGTTCTTCTTCATCGCAACTTTTGGCACTTACCCTCAATTCGCGCACCAGATTGCTTTGGTTAGCAATTTTCACCTCATACTTCCCAGAAGTGCGACTGACTTTTCCCAAAAGGGTATTTAACTCAACACCCAAATGATATGTTTCTGGAACTTGTATGTATACCAAATCTAGCAGAACTAACTCTGGAGAGTTGCGAGAATACAGCCGGATTGTAGGGGAGTAACTACCAGCGAGGGTATTAGCAGGAGGATGAAATTGCAAAAAGATTTGACCAACTGAACTGGGGTTGAGTTCTAGTTTGTTTCTATCCAAGAGCAATCCCTGTGCTTCCAAACCAGTTGCAGGATAACGAATCGTGATCCAATCTTCTTCAAAATCTGGACAAACTAAGCGGAAACTGTCTACCTGTAAGGAGCGATTTTCAACTGTAGCAACAATCTGTAAAGGATTGCCCTTATAAATAAGTTGGTTGTGAGGGTTTGTGGTGGGCTGGAGTGAAAAAGTGGGGTCATTTGCTCGAATCGCAGTCTGTTCTTTCAGCAGAACCCTAACTTGGCGAGCAAAATGTATCGGTGTATTTTGTGGATAATGCTCGGGGGCGTCTACAACTAGAGTATAGTGATAGGTTCCTGGCTGAGCGTTAAATGGGATTTGAAACTCAAAACTCACCTCGTTACTTTGTTGAGGACTGAGTGCCAAACGTTCGCGAGGAGGAACAAACGACGGATCGATGCTTTGAAATCCTTCATCAAAAAAGACATCTATAATAGCACTTTGGTCACCCTGATTTATGATGACAGCATGAACCTCCAAGGTATCACCAGGCATTCCATCTTGAACGCCTGGTGGATTAATAATGACATACAACGGACTGGGTTTGGCTTGCATCCATCGACTCCGTTACTTGATCGAGTGTAATTTTACTTGGGAATCTACACTGCCACTGACGACGATTTGGTCTTTTAGATTTAAGTCAATAGCTGAAATTCCAAGGGAATTTTGGTTGAAATTTGGGTAAATTTTATTACCTTTTGAGAATTTTTTGTCCAGCATTCCTTTTGGGGTTAAGTACCAAAGCATGATGCGTCCGTCATCTCCAGCACTCACCAGTTTGCCGCCATCCTGATTGAAGTTTACAAATGCGATACTGCGTACCACACCGCCACTACGTGTATCCCACCTATCAAGTTGCTGAGCACAATTTTTCTGAATCTGTTGTTTTGAAGCAACGTTAGTCAAGCATTGCCTTAAATCCCATATTCCAATGAATCCAAAAGAATCAGACGTTGCTAAGATATTGGGGGAATCTGGAGCAAAGGCTATGCTGTGAATATACTTGTTCTCAGGGGTGTCTTGACCATCACGTGCTTTTTGTTCTAAAACACGTGGATATTTGGTGTTCCAATTGGAAATTATAAAGAAACTTCTATGGCTACCAGCAGCCACTAATGTTTTTTCATCAGGGCTAAGAGCTAAAGCTTGTATTTGGTAACTTTGATTAAATTGTTTTTCTAGGTCAATAATGAGTTTATAGTTGGAAGCGAAATCCCCATTCGGAGACGGCCTTTCCCACAATAATATCTTGCCACTGCCATCCCCGCTCAGGAGCGAACGGGAGTCTTTAGTAAAGAGGAGGTCAAAAACTTGACCAAATTTCATGTTTACGCCAGCCGGTTTCAGTTTTTGTTTTGGCTTTGTACGTAATTGTTTTTGCTCTGTAGGTAAATCCCACAGTTGAATTTCCCCATTTTCCAAACCTGCTGCCACACGGTTGCTATCTTGTGGCATGAAGCGCAAGGAATACACCGGAACATTAGTCACTCCCAACAAACCCGTAGGATTTTGAGATTTGCCACAGGCAACAGGCGCTTTTTCAGGTACACGTCCTTGTGGCTTTAAGATATTTGAGTCAAGCTTCCAACTCCGAAGCGTGCAATCTTGTGAACCACTGACAATTCGGGTAAGATCGCCATTAAAACGAACTGCCCGGACGTTGTCAGTATGTGTAACTATAGGAGGAAGTCTTTGCAGTAACGCTAATAGTGCTGCTAGTAGTGCTAAAATTGCAAGTTGCAACCACAGAGGAATTATCGGCAAAACCTGCAACTCAAGAATTTGGGTAGCAGGATCTGTACTACCTAAACTAGGGTTAGACAATATAGATTTGGCTTCAAAAAGTAGAGTTTTTCCCCATCCTATCCAAGGTCGTTTTGTTGTCACCTTTAAGAGAACTGGAGTTGTTTCTCCTATATTAAGCTCGGCGTTTTCAGGTATCACTTGGAAATGACATTTTTGGTAGTTTCTACCCTGAACCTCCACATTGACATATTGTTGTAAATTACTAGCATTTTTGAAGAGCAGTTTAAACGTGGTTGATTTAGACTTCCAGTTAGGTAACCATCTACGCGAGCTAGGAATAATTTGTTTTTGGGGATCTACACTAAACTCTACAAAACCTATTGGTAAAACTTCCAGAATGCCTTGAGCTTTTGCCGATATATTATCCCGGCTCGTGGCTTCTACTGTATATATATAGTCCTGACTGAGGATTTTATTGGCTGATGGAGGTTGGCATTGGAAAGTTGTTTCTGCTTGACCTAATGGATCTACCATCACCCGTCGTTGTAAGGGTTTAACTATCCAAGATGGATCAAGATCGAGAAAATTGAGAACAACGTCAATTGGTGTTTGACCTAAGTTTCGTACCCGCACTGGTACATCAACAGAATTTTGAGGGTAAACTTGAACGCGTACCACAGGTAATTCCACCCTTAAAAGTGTAGGTCTGTCACCTTGCTCGATTTTTAAACGCACGACCACTCTGGTTTCTGTGCGTAATTGAGGCGAGTAAATTCTGACTGTGAGGTTGACTGTCCCCACAAATCCAGGTATGGGAGTGTCTTGAATAAGGATACGGAATGGAGTTGTACTACCGGGAGGTTGTGCTGAAGCGACTTCTGGTGATAACATGTACCAACGGTATCCTGGAGTATTGGTAGATCCAGCTGCAAGAATTTCTAGTTGAAAATCAGCAAACTGATTGCTGTCATTGTTAACAATAACATCAAACCAAGCTGGTTCGCCACCTGGTTGAAAGGTTACGCTTTGAGTTGAAACACTGGCACTAATCAAACGATTTTCCATATAGCGATTATTTTATGCTTTAACTGAAGCTGATTGCATAGATGAAACAATTTCCTAAGCTTTTCCACACTGGAAACAGAGAAATATACAAGTTTAGTGTTATATCTTTGACTAAATGATATCCTTGCGCTGTTGCACGCCTAAAAGAATACCGAACATGGCCAGTATCACTAAGCCTAAAATCGTCCAATGCTTGGTGACATTTACCTTAAACATTTCCCCATAATCTTGATAAAATCTATCGATGACTCCTTCTGCTGCTCCAATGGCAGTTTGATATTTTTGCTTCCAATCACTGTATTTATTCTGCCAGCTTTCTATCTCTCGATTGTATTCATTTACCTTCTCCTTATATTCCGATAACTTTTGCGGTTCGCTTGGTGGATTGCCTGGAAATTTTGGCTTCTTTGGTTCTGGTTGATCCACGACAGGATCATATTTGGCTTTCAATCCGGGAAATTTACAACTTTGGAAAAGTTTTGTACCCAAACACTTGCAGCGTTGATTTTTTTCTGTGTCTGTCAATTGTTTGCGCTGGGCTTCTGATAGTTGCCAGCACTCATCCTCAGCAACGTCGCGACCTAGTTCAGTAATGGTGACTAATGCTTCAAAAGACCACTTTGTGAGAGTAATGTGATTAATAAGTTGACCTGGCATACCAAAACTGTTGAGGGGTAGCATTCCACCACCAAAGGTGATTTGGGGAACTAAGAAAATAATTGTTAGCAAGGGTGCCATGTTTTGGTTTGGTGACAAAGCTGATACTAGTAACCCCATCACCATGCCAGCAATTGTGGCAAGTACTAAGGTCACATACATACTCACCAAAGTTTCTGCACCACCAGGAATCTCTACGGCTAGTTTTTTGGTAAGTAAAAAAATCGCTGCTTGATACAAAGCCAGTAGCACCCCAATCCAGACTTTAGAGAGGATATAAGGTATGATTTGCAACCCAATTGCGCGTTCTCGCCGATAAATTTCCACTTCTTTGACAATTTCGCGCATTGTTGCTAAACTTCCCACTAGCACGGCAATTAAAGCTGTCGTAAAGAGCATGGTGATTGCCTGACCTGCATCTCCTTTATCAGGATCGAATAAAGTTCTTTGCCAAGTGATAAAGTCTAGTATTC
Organism: Brasilonema octagenarum UFV-OR1; assembly: GCF_963888615.1. Lineage (NCBI taxonomy): Bacteria > Bacillati > Cyanobacteriota > Cyanophyceae > Nostocales > Scytonemataceae > Brasilonema > Brasilonema octagenarum. The sequence goes on from NZ_CAWPKW010000187.1 coordinate 22,139, forward strand.
CTAAAATGGGTGCGATCGCCAGCATCAGTATTAAGCTTGCGCGATCGCGCATCAAAATAGCTAGATTCCTTTGGGATAAGATGAGAAATTGCTGCCAACCAGATATGTTCTTTGTTTGACTGGCTGAGTGTTGCTGCTTTGGTCTTCCTTGCTGTGCGTCACTTTGCGGCTGTGGCAAAATACTTTGACGCTCAACAACGTATTTTTGATATTGAGGTGATTCTTTGTAGCGCCTTTGCCACTCTTCTGGTGACAGTTCGTCCTCGACTTTGTCGTAAATTTCATCAAACTCCTGCACTCCAAAGTATTGGATTGCTTCTTGTGGTGATCCAAAGTAGGCAACTCGACCTCCTTTAGCTAAGAAAACTACGAGGTCGCACAATGTGACATTTTTAGTTGCGTGAGTGATGAGTAAAATGGTGCGACCTTGGTCAGCCAATTTACGCAAAAGCCGCATAATTTGAGCTTCGGTTCCCGGATCTAGACCGGAAGTTGCTTCATCTAAAAAGAAGAGGCTGGGCTTAGTAAGAAGTTCCACACCTATAGAGACTCGTTTGCGTTGACCACCACTGAGACTTTTTACGGGAACATTTTGTCGGTGGGTCAACTCCAGATCGTCGAGGACTTCATTCAGGCGCTGTTGTCGTTCTGCATCAGTCGTATCAGCTGGCATTCTCAAACGGGCAGCAAAGTCAAGGGCTTGACGGACTGTTAATTCCTTGTGAATGATGTCATCTTGAGGAACATAGCCGAGTTGAGTCCGGTAAGCATTGAAATTTTTGTATAAATCTGTATTATTAACCAATACGGAGCCACTTGTGGCAGGGCGGAAGCCATTAAGAGCATCTAACAGAGTTGATTTACCACCACCACTGACTCCTGCAATCACCACAAACTCCCGTGGCATAATTGATAAGGAAATATCATTCAGTAATGTCGTGCCCTTACCCACGACTTTTCTGAGGTTGACAGCATCAAGCCGCAGATTTCCTTGTTCGTCTTCTCGTATAATTTTTTCATCCGTATGTAAGACCATGCGACTCGGTCCTATGCGGATAGTATCTCCCGCTCTCAAAAGACGAGCCTCATGAATTGGCTTACCATTTACAAAAGTGCCGTTAGTCGAACTTAGGTCAGTAATGTAAAGCGAACCATCTTTTCGTTCTATATGGGTGTGGAAACGCGACACTGTAGGATGTTCAATGGCAATATCGTTTTTGCGATCGCGTCCTATGCTAAAAGAAGAGCGTCCTCGTAAATCCAGTACCGTCGTTGGTAACGCTATGGCAGTTGAGTTTGCAGGAGGTTCAAAGACTGTAGCCTCTTGTCTGTTAACAGGCATCTGCGGGGGTAGAACATTGACATCCGTCAAAAAACGCACGTCAAAAGAGCCAATGCGGATAGTGTCTCCATGAGTAAGGGGTATGGGTACTTGGGGGTTGACTCTATCTTGGTTCACCCATGTACCGCAGTAACTGCTGAGGTCTGTAATAAAGTAGCGATCGCCATTCCAATTGAGTTCAGCGTGATACCGAGAGACATTGGCTTCGCTCAAAACGACAGTGTTTTCTTCTTCACGACCTATACCTACAACGTTCTGGTCGAGTAAGAATTCCTTTTGCAATTTATCGTCTTTAATAATTTCGAGTCTTGCACGAGGTACCGACATAGACTTCATTTAGGAACAATTATATGAATATCGTATTTAGATAGGTGTGTCTTTTTGACGCCAAAATTCTTTAGCCAATTGCTAAAATGTAGCCACAAGAATTGCCCAACTTAAAGCTTCCATTTGCTCCAAAAATTCTAATGTATTCAGCCGTCCACCTTTAGTGGCCACAGTTTGGGTCAAGCGTTAACTTACCATATTGCGGCGTTTCTCAGGTGTATACTGAAGCTTTTTGAAGATTATCTCACTTCCTAAGTTTTATAGAATATTAGACTTTCGTCGAATTTTGTCTTTCCCCAATTGAATTTAAGGCTGATACAAAACACTAAAGTAAGTATATCGTCGTTGCTTTTCCTAGTGAATTATACGAAAGTCGGCAAATCTCTAAATTTTTGCCCATTATGCGATGTTTTTTTGAGCTTCTTGATAACGGGGACTCGTCTGGGGAATTTTGCGTGCTTCTTCAATTGCCTCTTTTAACTTATTTTCATTCGCTAATTTCCGTGCGTATTCTATTCGGCAAGAATTTAGGTATTTTTGAGCTTCTGTGTCAAGGTTGAAATCTGCCGGTACGAGTTCTGCTATAGAAATACACTCCTGATAGTTCCCCTGTCGCTGTAAGCTTGGAGTCTTATCGATAACTCTGCGAGATTGTGAAAAAGCGTATGCTATTCCACCCACTACCACAAGCCCAATCCCGATTCCAAGGACTATCGCCAGATTCATGGGAAGTTTGCGAGCTTCTCTGTGCCCTGCATTTTGTTGTATATTTGTTTCCTTAACAGCATTTCTACTGTCTGGGTTTGAGGGAGGTTGCGGCTGAAATAGAGTTGGTTCTCGATTCCGACCAGTGGGTGGTTGTGGCGGTTGTTGTTGGAAGAGAGTTTCTTCGCGATTTTGACCGCCTGATGGTTGCTGGGCTGGAGTTTGTCCTTCATCGCCCTCGCCATTTGGCTTGAGAAGTCGAGCAATTGTTTGATTATTTGACTGTTCTGTTTGTGAAGATCGAGCCGCCGTTTCACTATCAAAATCCTCTGCTTCCAAAGGTCGAGGGACTGTTTCATCATTAGAGCCTTCTTGCTGTCGGGGTTGAGGTATGATCTCGATATGGTGACCTTTAGTCGTAGAGTTAGTGACGGCTTGTAGCGCTCTATTCAATTCTTTTACAGTTGCAAAGCGCTCGTCGGGATTTTTTTGCAAACACCTGATGACCACTGCTTCGAGTTCTGGGGACAACTGTTCGCATCCCGGTTGCGATCGCAGTGATTTAGGCGGTTGGGAGGTGTGAGCGAAGATCCAAGATGCTTCACTTATACTGCGAGATTTAATACTAAAGCCAAAGGGATCTGCTGCACTTAACATTTCATAAAGGATGATGCCCAAGCTGTAAATATCTGCTCGTCCATCTAAATCTCGATCACCTTTCAACTGTTCTGGTGCTGCATACCGAAATGTCCCGAGAAACGTACTTGTCAGATTTGTTTGCTCGGAAGATTCGTTCCTGATTTTTGCAATACCAAAATCTAGAATTTTTACCCACTCTCCAAGTTCTGTTGGGATGATAAATATATTGTCTGGCTTTAGGTCACGATGAACTACCCGGATATGCTCGCTTGTTTTTGCCCCATCCTGCCATAGAGTGACTCCTTCATGAGCCAGTTGCAAACCCAGACAGACTTGGATCATAATTGCTACAGTTCGCTCAACCGTGAGTCGCTTTTCTTTTAGCAATAACTCTCGCAATGTTTTTCCACGCAGATACTCCATCACGTAGAATGGAATATCTCCAGTGACTCCAGCGTCTATAATTTTGACAATATGCTCGTTTGGAAGAGCAGCGCACACTGCAATCTCACGTTCAAAACGCTTCCTCATTTCTTCAGAGGCTACAAAGGTTCCCTTTAGCAGTTTCAATGCTACCTGCTGACCCACACGCATGTCGATCGCTTGGTAAACATCTCCCATCCCGCCCCCTCCCAGGCGCTTCTCCAAGCGATACCGCTTATTATCACCAATTAAGCGACCAATCCATGATGAATCTGAGGAGTTCATTTGGCAGAATCTATCCCATATTGTCTTGAAGATTTTGTTCTAGACACAGTGAATCCTAACACAAAGAAAGTTTGAGTAGTTTAAGGATAGATGGTGATGGTAATCTTATCCTACAAAGGTCTAGATTTTTAGTCAAAATTTTAGCATCAATCTTCATAATTAATTATTTTTCTATGAGGAATGAGTATGAGTCATACACTCTCTTTAGTAGCCGTAACAGCAGTACTGAAAGATTTGTTAGAAAATGGATTGGTCAATGACTCGATCACTGCTAGTATCGGTGATGTTATTGTCACTGCTCTACCACCGGATCGCATTTCAGTAGGAACTGACGAGCGTGCTCAAATCAATTTATTTCTCTATCAAGTAACGCAAAATCGCAATGTTGACTGGATAGCTCAAGAAATACCAGGTAAGCGCCCGCCAACAGTTAAAGAAATACGTTCTGCAAATCCACCCCTTGCCCTTGACTTGCACTACTTATTAACAGCCTACGGAGCCAAAGATTTTCAATCCGAGCTTTTACTGGGGTATGTAATGCAGTTGTTGCATGAGATGCCAGTTTTGACCTCTGATATTATAGAAACAGCATTGAAAAATGCATCGGCAGTCAATACATCGAGTGTTTTGTCTCAAGCGCTCTCTTCTGTATCTATCTCTGATTTGGCTGAAAACATAAGGCAAATCAAAATCAGCCCAGAATTCTTTAGCATGGAAGAGACCTCCAAGCTGTGGTCTGCTTTACAAACAAATTATCGTCCATCAGCTGCCTATCGCGTATCAATGGTAGCGATAAAAAGCCGAAACTCTAATAGATATTCCCATACAATACCGTTATCAAGACCGATTGTAGAGGAAGTCGCAGCCCGAGCAGGGTCAATGCCAGAGATTGTGGCTGGTAGCATCCTACTGATTCGCGGAAAACAGTTGCGTGGCGATCTAACGCGGATACGGCTGAGTGTTGTGGAGTCACTGTTAGAGCCTCAAGATGTGATAGAGACCCAGATTAGCCTATCACTGCCACCAAATCTATATGCTGGCATACATGGTGTCCAAGTGGTACACCTTAAGTTGGGAGCAACGGGTATGCAATACTGTGAAATTGAATCTAACATTGTGCCTTTCGTACTGCATCCAACGATTGCCGCGTCAAAGGCTCATGTTCAAGAGGATGGTAATAAATTATATTCAGGAGAAATCTCTATTCAGTGCCACCCTAAAGTCGGAAAAGCGCAAAGGGTGACTTTACTACTTTATGAGGCTTCAAGTTATGGAGCAGAGTCTTACTCCTTCTGCGCAGCCCCACGCGATGAGGATACAAAGTTGTTAGCAGTTCCTGTCAATAATGTTAGGGCAGGAACTTATTTAGTACAGATACAAGTAGATGGGGCAGAAAGCCCCCTCCAAACCAATCAAGCTGGGCAGTATGATTCGCCACAGATAATTATATGAGCAATCAGTGGTACGACTTCCTACTCCCCACTTCAGAACGAACCGCCTTAAGTTTAGTCTACGCACTTGAAAATAGCTGTAAGTTAGTCGAGTGCTAGCCTAAGCGCGGGTTTTGTTTAGTGATGGTACACCACATTGTAAGGGCGTTCGCAGGCATGGCGTTCCGTGTACGTGAATTTTAATGAGTGACGAGCAGCTATAAAAATTCGACTTATGTCCAATCCCTAACAGTAAGCTTAAGTGAAAAAATAAATATAGCAATAATTCTATTTGAGTTGTGAACAATTCATCTGGGCTGTTGAATGTTAACAGTCAATGGTCAACATGCAACAGTCTTAACTCAATATTCACGAATCCTCCACGGATTGCTATACCCATTACTATGCAACATATATGTCGCGCTTAATAAATTCAGTTACGTAAAGAGAGTTTTAACTAGTCCAGCGCGGTATAAATAACCAAACAGTTGAAAATAGCTTAAAACCCAGTCTATATAGTATTCTTCTCTCCTATCTCCTGACTCCCCGTACTAGTTAATAGAGTAAAAGCTATGAAAGTAAAAATTTTTAATTTGGTAAAAAATGTTCAAGTCAGCTTGCTAGACTTTGATGAAATATTAGCTCATAAAGACAGATGCCTACTAGGCCGTTCTCCCGACTGCGACATAGTTTTGGATAGTCCTGATATCAGTCGAGTACATGGTAATTTTTTTCGGCAGAATGGAGAAATTTATTATACTGACATTGGTAGCAAAAATGGCTCCAAAGTTAACGATAAGATTACAGAATTGAATCAAAATTATCTTTTAAACTCTGGAGATGTTATTGAGGCTGGCGAATTTGTCATTACAATTGCAGAAAGCGTTGAAGTTCCTGAAGATGTCACAATTGTTAAAGCTCTGGATGTAACCGTAATTTCACCTAAGCGCATTAATACGGAAGTCCAACCTGCGGAAAATTCTGGTGCTTTAGTTAAAGTGCCAGCGCCAAATCCTGAAGATAACGATCCAAAATACCAAACCAAGGTATTATTTGTCGCGATTAATCAACGCATCATATCAGAATTGAAAGCAGCAGGAAACTTGACACGGGAGACGTATATTAAAACGGTACGTCAAGCTCGTGAAACAGTCGAGAATAAAAAGCTTATAGATCCAGAGGAACTCGAAAAAGAAGCACAGAAGTACTGGCAATCACTGTCAAAAGGAACTTCAACTCTCGGTAGTCGTTTGGGATCTGCTACTGTTAAGGGAGCTACAAATCTGGGAACTCGTCTGGGATCTGCTGCTAAAGCTGCTTTTAGTGCTGCTTGGAAAGAAATGACTGCTCCTAAATCTAATTTTGAAAAAGAACCCAGTCAGTCTCAGGCAATAAGTCATCCACCAGAAGCAATTATCTCTGAGGAAAATCCCATACAACCTTCTAATCCTGAGTTAAACCAGCCTACTACGGAAACTAATCTACATCCCACTCGTTCTGAAGATACTACTGATCTAAATTTGGAAAATCAGGTGAAAGATAAGCTTCCTGAAGAGTGCTCAAACTGATAACGGTAAAAGTAAAAAGTTAAAAGTCAAAAACCGAGTTTCTTTATTTTTTGTTGAGAAACTCGGTTTTTTCGGTCTTGTTGAGAATAGTGCAATATCTGTAGGACTTACGCAAACAATAGCTAAAACCCTTATTTTCACGTAGGGGCAATTCATGAATTGCCCCTACAGCGTTTACTTTTGCGTAAGTCCTAATCTGTTCTTTGAATGCAGGCTTGTCTCACTAAAAAAATATCAATTGTGTTTGTCTTCCTCGTATGGCTTGGGTTTTTGTCGTTCAAACTGCTGATTAACAGTGTCTCTCACTTTTTGCTCAGCAGCGTTCGTTGCATCATAAGTTACACGATTGATAATACTACTAAACAAGTTTCCAAAGAATCTTGTAATTTCTTGGATAATGTCTTGCATAATTTTATATCCTAAAATTGTCACTTAAATTCTTAACTTTACCGTTCTACAATGAAGGTAGCATGGCTTAAATGTAGGAGACTATTAATCAAAGGTCGAGTCAATTAACAGTTAAACGTTAGCAAATAAGAATGCTTATATTAAACTTCTAAACTTTAGTCAATTTTTACTACCGCTCCTCAAGGATTAGTATTAGGAAATTGATTGCCTTTGCTTGCTGCTTTCAAGATGAATTGCACACCCACTACTCCTTGGTACAAAATTAATGATGACTATCTACACACTTTTGTCTGGAACTTACTTATTACAGATGCACAGATGCAAGTAGATGGAGCAGAAAGCCTCCTCCAAACCAATCAAGATGAGCAGTATTAGTTAATACAATTAATTACATGGGTAATCAGTGGTACGACGCAAACCAACAGTATTTATCTGCATCTATAGCCTTGATAAGGCATTTATTAGAGCAGTACTCCGTGAATTCGCTTAACCCTGCTGATAAATTAAGTAATAATGATAAATATGAGCAAGCTTTACAAAAAGCTGCTGAGGCAATGCCCGCCCCATCGGCGTTAGAAAGAATTTGTCAGATTTTTGATCTCTCAGCCTTTGAACGCGATGTACTTCTATTATGTGCGGCAATGGAGTTGAGTAATGACTTTGCTAGTGTATGTAGTGCAGCTCAACCAGAAGGGCAAAAAGCTTATCCTACGTTAGGTCTAGCCTTAGCGGCTTTACCAAACCCGCATTGGGATGCGATCGCCCCATATGCGCCTTTGCGTCGTTGGCGTTTGATTCAAATAGGAGAAGGTCATGCACTGACTCTGTGTCCGCTACGAATTGACGAAAGAATTTTACACTATTTAGTTGGAATACAATATCTTGACGAACGGTTGTCTGGCATGATAGAGCCGTTGCAATCTAGCAATGATTTAGTGCCGTCACATCAAACTGTGGCAGAGAAAGCAGCAGCCGTTTTGTTGCACACTCCTACCACGGGAGAATTGCCAAGCATCCAATTTTATGGTATAGAATATGCAAATAAACGTGATATTGCAGTCACGGTGTGTGAGATGTTGGGTTTGCAGCTAAACACAATTTCTGCACAGGTGGTTCCGGTGATACCAAATGAATTAGATAATTTTATTCGTTTGTGGAATCGGGAGATACTTTTAAATGCGAGTGCTTTGCTGATAAACTGCGATGAATTAGATACAAGTGACGTGGCTCGTCTGAGGGCGATCGCACATTTAATTGAGCGTTTGAACGGTGTCTTAATGATTACCAGTCGAGAAAGAATGACCGTAAAACAACGCCCAACTGTTAGCTTTGATATTCACAAACCAACCTTAGAGGAGCAAGGTGCAGTGTGGCGAGAGGCACTCAGTGATTTGGTTCCTCAATTAAACGGTTCGGTCAACACTTTGGTGAATCAGTTCAACTTGAACACCGTTAGCATTCAAGCAGCTTGTGCGGAAGTCGCAGGACACTTAAGCCAAAAACCGGAAAACGATATTAATAATATTTTATGGGATGTTTGCCGAATACAAGCACGCCCGCGTTTAGATGAACTCGCCCAGAGAATTGAACCAGCGGCTGGTTGGGAAGACTTAGTGCTACCGCCGTTGCAGAAACAGATATTGCATGAAGTAGCAGCCCATGTACGCCAACGAAGCACTGTATATGAATCGTGGGGATTTGGTGGCAAAAGTGCGCGGGGATTAGGTATTACCGCCCTTTTTGCAGGTGCTAGCGGTACAGGTAAAACTTTAGCGGCGGAAGTTTTAGCAAATGAGTTGCGTCTCGATCTTTATCGTATTGACTTATCTTCAGTCATTAGTAAGTATATTGGTGAGACAGAGAAGAATTTGCGGCAAGTCTTTGATACCGCAGAAGAAGGCGGGGTTATTTTATTATTTGATGAAGCTGATGCGTTATTTGGCAAGCGCAGTGAAGTCAAAGACAGTCGCGATCGCCATGCCAATATTGAAGTCAGTTACCTATTGCAACGCATGGAAGCTTACCCCGGCTTGGCAGTTTTGACAACTAATCTTAAGAGTTCGATAGATACAGCATTTCTCCGCCGGATTCGCTTTGTCCTTCAGTTTCCTTTCCCAGACGCTATTCAACGGGCTGAAATTTGGCGGCGGGTTTTCCCAACGAGTACTCCCACACAAGGGTTAGACGCGATGAAGTTGGCAAAGCTGAATGTTGCAGGGGGTAACATCCGCAATATTGCTCTCAACGCGGCTTTTCTCGCTGCTGATGCTAGAGAATCTGTGCAGATGAAACACTTGCTACGTGCAGCCCAAAGTGAGTATTCCAAATTGGAGAAACCTTTGACTGATGCAGAAGTTGGTAGTTGGACTTGATCTAAAGTTTAGACTATTGTCGATAATGGTGGCAGATTCAAAGACTATATAATACGAAGTTGCGAAACATAATATTTTTATAGTTAAACCTGTAAATAATGGGACGATGCGCCATCTCCCGTAAGCCTCCGACGTTCAAGTCCCTTTTGCTCTCGAATGGATGATTGGGTGATTTTGGCAGCTACGCGATGGAAGTTGCGGAGGGCGATTCGGGCTGTGAATGAGGTGATGTCCGAGGTTGTTGGTGGAGCAGCACCCGGACAAAACCTTTTCCTTTTTTCGCTTTTTTCTTGCTTCTTTTCCTGGTTTTTTCGGTCGCTACACTTGTTTTTTTCGTCCTGTTTTTTTCTTCTTTTTATACCCTTCTCGTGGTCTGCTTTTTGCCTTCTGTCTTCCCTCGCACGCCCTCTTTTTCCTTTCTTTTTTCCTCTTATATTTTATCCGGGTGCCTTAGCATCACCGCTCTTACTTCTTGCTTTGTTGGCTGAAGTCCCGTATTTAGCAGCAGGTAGAATAGGTCCTTGCCATACGCCCCTGGATAGTGGTATGCGAGGTTCTGGGAATTCCACAAGGCTAGTACTTCTTCATAATTGTGTCCCACCGCTAAGCCTCTAGTTTTCAGTTGTTGTGCGCCGAGATTCCCGTGATCCGTTAGCACATGGAGTGATAACGGTCCTTTGTTTTTTTCCCTTTTTCTTCTCTCTATCGCTTCTCGGATCATGTCGTACCTCACACTTTGGATCGCCTGTTCTATTGTCATATCTGTGTAGCTGTTCGCCCAGCCAGAAGGTTGTAACTGCCGATCTTGATATATGCCTGGGTGTTCTAGTCCCGGTGATATCGTTATGATTTTTCCGTCCCCCTTTCCTTGTTCTATTGCTTTTATCGTACCAGTCAGATGCAGACCTATCCTCCATTCGCGTATCCCGTATTCTTTTCCCGCGCTGCCTCCAGCTCCAAAGGTCACTTGAGATAAATAGGTTTTTTTGCTCGCATCCTTTTTGATGCTAAAGGGGACTGCTGTATTATTAAACATGGCTATATCGTAGAAGCCGCTATTAACAGTATTTTTTAAAAATTGACTCACAACTTTGTTCGTTGGTTGCCAATGGTTTTTTGCCACCTTCACATCTTGGTCGCCCATCTGTGGTGCTTTCATTTCTATTTCTATTCTCAACCGGTTTTTTTTATCAAAATATTCATTTTCACCTCTCAACTGCTGTTCTCGTAGCGCTTGGAATTGTAGCGCATTGGGACCTCCCAAACTGTTGATAAAAAAATTTATCTGATGTAACCACTGTTCGAGTGTCAAAAACCGCTCAGGTATTTGATCGCTATAAAGCATGGCTATGTCGCTTATAAAATCAGGTGGCAAGTTAATCTCCTGCAATCCAATCCCCTGCACATCTTCCGTGTGCGTGACATAAGGGATCATGTCCCTCGTATTTCTTACATCACATTCTATTCCTGATAAAAATGTTGTGGGGCAAGACCATGCTCTGAGAAACTTATCGGTACTTTGGCTGCTATTTTCGTTCTGATGGTAGTAAAGGGTGTTGAACTCCCTGCGGTCCATTTTCTCTCCCATCTTGTCGAATGTTGCTCCGTCTCCTCTATGTGCAATTACCTTCAGTTTTTGATCTTCTTCGAGTGCTTTCCATTGTCTTGTGTAGTTGGCCCACCAGTCTTTGACTTCCTGTACGTCTTTTGGGTAGATAACATTAAGCGCTAACCCTATCAATCTGTTTAATTCCACGCCTGTGGGGTGAAGTTCGGGTGGCAACGCTTTCTCCATAGGTATGGATCGAATGTTTGGTGGTTTTTTGGTTTTTATAAATTGGTCGAGTATTTGGGCTGCCCTTATCCCATTGGGATCACGGGGGAATTTCTTCTTAATTAGCCCTGATATCCTATTTACTTTTCTTACATTCTTTTCTTTTAATCTTTCGGATAGTTTTATTCCCTCGAATCCTACCCACAATTCAGGGTTTTCGCTGTACCACAATTCAGGGTTTTCACTGACTTTTTTGTGCAGTTCTGTTTCCGTTATTTCGTCATTTTTTCCCCTTTTCTGGACAAGGGTGTTTGTTGAGTGTGTTCTAAGTTGGATTGATTTATTTAACTGGTCGGACTTGGCATCGGTGTGCACTTTCACACCACTTGTATCTGCCCCAAACGCAGACTCCGCCAAGGTGACGGCGGTTGGGGGTGATTTCTCAGTTACCTGAGATTGCGATCGCTGTACTGCACTCCCATTCTGCTGCGCTACATGAGCCACCTCATGAAAAATCAATTTCTGCCCCTCTCGACTCGCTGGATTATATTCTCCCTTGCCAAAGAATACATCCTGCCTCGTCGTAAACGCTCGCGCCTGTATCGCCCGACTCAACTGGTCAGCTTTAGTATCTGTATGAACTTTCACTCTACTGAAATCAGCCCCCAAAAACTGCTCCATCGGTTTTCTGACATTATCAGCTAGTGGCTGTCCACCACCCCTTGCTTGGTTGATGGCAGTTTCTAAGCCCGCTGTAGCAGTCATTTCACCTTCCGCAGCTTTTAGCTGTAACATTGGCTTCATTTGAAGGTCTTTCTCTTCTTCAGAAATTTCCTCTCGCTGCACATTTTGACCTGCCTGCCCAGATACAGGTGTATTAATCTGTTTGACAATTTGTGCTGCTACTCGGTCTGCCTCCTGTTCGTACTTATCTCCCGGCTCTCCAATCGTAAGTTTCGTTTGAACCGCAAGCTTTGATGGTACATCAGGACGACTTATGGGGATATTGGCAAAGTTGCTACCATTGCTCGATGCGTGTTGGAGTCTCCTATGCAACAAGCCACTCATTTTCGCCTGCAAGACTGTGAGTCGTTCCTGTCCCTCTGGCGTTATAGTGCGATACTTCGCGTGAAGCTTTAATTTCGTCGCCTCAACTTGGTGCTGTTGAAATTCTTGATTCTCTGTTTCCCTTTGCGAGAGAGGCTTATCAGATTGCGGTTGAGCTTGGGCAATAAAAGGGCGCGACTGGAACTGACTTCTTACTGGGTTTGAAGCGAACGAGTCAGCTTTTTTGTGTTTGTGGATGTGCAACCGTTTGTTCATTGCCAACCTCAGAACTTAACTGTGGATGATCTAAACATTATCTCATCCATCATTGCCTGAATCCATTAGACATTAGTCGAATATTTGTTGGCGCTGCTTCTTTGCAATCGCACGCGAATCAAACTTCATGCATGGGCGAACGCAAGACTATTAAGACTGTCGCTACAAGATTAGCGATAAGGGACTTCCAAGGAATAAATTATTCCAAAAAAACTAGCAATAGGATTATTAAAAGAATGATTATCATTATGAAGAATAGAAAAGAGGTTGCCGAAGGCAACCTCTTTTCTATCTCATCTACGCATAAAAAGTCTGCACACTTATCATTGATTGAAAGTGAAAAAATGTAAACACGGGATAATTTTCAGCTGAAAGATTACGGCTATAAAAGTTAAGTCATGCTGGTTTTACCACAACATATAGCGGTTCTCAGTTGGGTGCAATATAGTAGCAGCAGTGGGTGAACCAGCCAATAATGTCTTGTTTGGTGACAGCATTGAAGGCATTTGTAATAGCTTCGTCTAACTCAAGATATGTTCTAGCAGCTTGTGAACGCAAAAACTCTTTGACCTTCGACCAACAGTTTTCAATTGGTGAAAAATCAGGAGAATAAGGGGATAAGTATACGAGCTTTGCGCCAACGGCTTCAATAGCTTCTCGGATACCTGTGACTTTATGAGAACTGAAGTTATCCATAACCACAGTTGCGCCCGGCCAAAGATTCGGAACTAAAACTTGAGTGATATATGTTTGAAATGCTGACGCATTAGTACCACCAGTAAAAGTCATAGCAGCAATGATGCCTTCTGTGGACATTGCTCCAATCATCGTCACATTTTTTCCCCGACCGTCAGGACGCTCGCCATAAGCACGACTACCTTGAGGCGAACGAGCGAAACGTCTAGTCATCGCAATGTTAACTCCAGCCTCATCGATGAATATCAAGTCCTCTAAATTTACTGAACCAATGGTTGTCCAATACTCTGCTCTAAGTTTTTGGACTCGTTCTGTATATTTTTCGCTCGCGTGTAATGTTTTTTTTTCCGTGTTAAATTCAGTTTTTGGGTGATTCTGCCCATTGTGGAGCGACTAACTTTAACACCTGTCCGCCCTTCTAATCGGTCGCATAACTCCACTAGAATTGCATCATTATCTTCTTCTATCAATGCGGCTACCAGTACCATCTGTTCACTACTGAGTTTAGCCGTGTTCCCCCCTCCATGTGGCTTTGGCTCAACTGTTCCAGTGTTTCGATATTGCTTCAGTAATTTCTGGATAAAAGTTAAACTCACACTAAATCTTTTTGCGAGGTTTCGTTGAGACCCTTCTTGATTTTTATACGCATCAATTACTTTTTTGCGGAGGTCAGTGGAGTATGCTTTCATCCTAAATGCACTTTGTTATGACTTTGATCATCTTCCCACCTTTTGTATTTCACTCAAGCGGGAACCGCTATATATCAATAAACCAATTCCCTAAAATTGGAAAAATTTCATGATGAGAATTGGTTAAGCGTTGAATCTGATTCTCAATCTGAGCTATAGCTTTTTTTGTAAGCTTGATTCCAGTTTTATATGTTTTATTTATCAATTTAACAATTATATTTTTCCCATTCCACGTCATACTAGATGCAAAATTTAAAGCTGTTTCTATTTCATCTAGGATACTACCATTCTAATGATTTTCTAATACTGCCCATGTCCTCTCTATCGGATTATATTTACTATGGTATGGAGGATAGTAAGCTAATCGTATATTTAATTTATATTGATTGGCAAACTCTACTATACGTTTCATAAATTGAGTACGTCGAGAGCTATTTTGCGGTCCGCTATCTTGGTTAATTAGTAGTGTTTGAACTAACGGAAAGCGATGTCTTTGTTCTAACAAAAATCTTCTAAAACATCAATAATAAAGTCACTCGCAACTTTTGACTCAGTAAAGTACAGAAATAGTTCATCAAAGTTTGGAAGGAAGATACCGTAAGGAGTGACAGTTGTTTTTGGTTCATAATCATGGTCTGATGCCTTAGCCCCATCCCATCCTTGACAGGTTAAGGATGCCTAGATACCTTTGTGTTGCACGAACGTTTTTATGTCTCCATCCTTTATGGTATCATAAATTAATGAAAGGAAATTTCGAGCGATTTTAACATTAAATTGCGATTTCTGAGAAGCGTAGTGAAGAGCCATGATTTTAATCGATTTCCATTGCAGACCTTGTATCATCTACAGCCCTGTTATCCCTTGGAAAAGAAAAAATTCCTCGTGTTGGCTTGTCTTTCTGTAATTTTATTAAGATACTATTATATTCTTTTTTATATTGGTTGTAAACATGATTTGCTCCATCTTGAATGTATGAAATAACTTTTTCTTGAGGTACTCCTCTTCCTCTAGACATTGAGCTTTCTAAAAATTCAATATTGGATGCATTAATATTGTCACCATAAGGGTTATCCCCCTTGTAAAACTGGTCTAATCTTTGTATTTTGTAATTGTTCCACGCATCTACTACTACTGTTGTTTCTGGGTTTAAATCCTGCGGTCGCTTAACACTCTTATCTGATGTGATTACGAGCGCATGATCATAAGAATTGTTAGGATTCACCATTCTCGCTTTATAAACGGGTTGCTCTTTTGTATTATCCATAATGTGTGTGTAAATTACATTTGCAAATTCCCCGCAATTTCCAGCTTGTATGAGACTCGTGAGTATTGCATGAAAACGTGTTTCATCCTTGAGAATATTTTCTATCTCTTGAGCGAATCCTTTATCCAACAGTGGTTGATTCAAAAGGTCTTGTTCCAATACCTGTCTTATTTTGTTTTTGCATTCTCTCACAAACCTCACCTTAGCTAGACTCTCATAACGTGTTTCATCTACGCTACCCCTTCTGTTGCCTCTCCTGATTTCCTTGTTTACTGTATATGTAGATGCCTCTTCCTCCCCAACTCTCTGTATCACTTCATAACTACTCACCCCCGTTTTCACGTGAATATCCTTACTCCGTTGCACTACATTCTTATTCTGCTGTACCACATGAGTCAACTCATGCGCCAGCAACTCCTGTCCGCCCCAACTCCTTGGATTATATTCCCCCTGCCGAAAGAACACATTCTGTCCCGTCGTAAAAGCACGAGCCTGAATTGATTGATTCAACTGGTCTGATTGTCTATCCGTATGAATCTTTACACTACTAAAATCAGCCCCAAATGCCTGTTCCATTGGTTCTCGGATGCTATCTGCTAGAAGTTGCCCACCGCCCCGTGCCTGTTGAATTGACGCTTCCACTTCAGGTGCGGCAGTCATCCCACTCTTCCCAGGCTGAAGCTGTAACATTGGCTTCATTTGAAGGTCTTTCTCTTCTTCAGAAATTTCCTCTCGCTGCACATTTTGACCTGCCTGCCCAGATACAGGTGTATTAATCTGTTTGACAATTTGTGCTGCTACTCGGTCTGCCTCCTGTTCGTACTTATCTCCCGGCTCTCCAATCGTAAGTTTCGTTTGAACCGCAAGCTTTGATGGTGCATCAGGACGACTTATGGGGATATTGGCAAGGTTGCGACCTTTGCTCGATGCGTGTTCCAGTCTCCTCTGCAACAAGCCACTCATTTTAGCCTGCAAGACTGTGAGTCGTTCCTGTCCCTCTGGGGTGATAGCGCCATACTTCGCCTGGATCTCTAGTTTCGTCGCCTCAAACTTCTGCTGTTGAAATTCTTGATTCTCTGTTTCCGTTTGTGTTAGAGGGTTCTGTGATTGCGGTTGAGCTTGGGCAATAAAAGGGCGCGACTGCAACTGACTTCTTACTGGGTTTGAAGCGGACGAGTCAGCTTTCTTGTGGATGTGCGATCGTTTGTTCATTGCCTACCTCAGAACTCAACTGTGGGTAATCAAAACATATTATCTCACCCAGGATTGCCTTAATTTATTAGACATTAGTCGAATATTTGTTAGCGCTCCTTCTTTGCAATCGCACATTCATCAAACTTCAATCTGGGCGAACGCAAAACTATTAATGTCGCTACAAGAAAGCGCGATCGCACTGGCCGTGAATGAGGTGATGTCCCAGGTTTTTGATTGAGCAGCACCCAGACAAAACCTTTATTGGGAGAATCGCTTCGTTTGGGGTTGGCGTGGTGCATTCACTAAGTAACGCACCCGACAAGATCAGGTGATCGCACTACAACAAGATCGGCGATCGCACTCGTTGCATTAAGCGATCGCCCTTCCAGTTTTTCCCAACCCGCGATCGCACTTCAAGCTCAACGATCAATTTGTTTGGGTATGGTTCGTGCCTTACGCGATCAAACGTTTTCGGATAGTGTGTTAGCAACAGCGTAACAAACCGTATATATTCTTCTTAATGGTGCGTCTCACATCGTTGACGCTTCCTCCAGGAACAGCGTACGCACTGTTATTTACGTTAGAGGGTGTTTGAAAAGTGATGAGGGGTAAAATTTATGCCAAACGCCGGACCATGATCCGGATCATGGCAAGGTAAATAAGAGTCTCCGAAGTTTGGGGTAATAGCTCGTAGTCTTTGTTCAAACGCCGACATCCAGTCAGCCAACCGAAAGTACGTTCAACGACCCAACGTTTAGGCAATAAAACAAAACCCTTGTGTTCATGGGGTCGCAACACGACTTGCACAATCCATCGGCATAAATCCATCACCCACTGCATAAAGGGATTGCCATCGTAACCACCATCAACCCAGATAGTAGTCAGACGTGACATTTTGTTCCCCATCTGTTTGACCTTCTGGAGTACTTGTTTACCACCGGAGCGTTGATCCACACTGGCGGCACTTACTAACACTCGCAGTACTAAACCTAATGTATCCACTGTTAAAAACCGCTTGCGTCCTTTGATCTTTTTGCCAGCATCGTATCCCACCTGTTGACTGACCATAGCCGCACTCTTGACACTTTGACTATCGATGATTGCTTCTGTTGGGCTGACTGCTCGCTCGTTGTCCACTCTCACCCAGTCTCTGAGGTGGTCATGCATGCTCACCCATGTTCCAACATGAGCGCCAATTACGGAAGTACGTGTATACCGTTTGCCAATTGGGGAAGTCTTCCGGTAAGTTTCGCCAAGTACATCCTTGTGTCAATACATAGAAAATTGCGTTGATTACTTGCCACATATCTACAACTCTTGGACGACCACCTGTTTTGCCTACTGGAATTAATGGTTCTAGCAATTCCCATTGGTCTTGGGTGAGGTTGCTGGAGTATGCTTTACTCATGGCTCTCAATGGTGCTGTATCTACTTATCTACAGCTTATGCTCTGAGAGCTTTTTTTACTCGTTTGCCTACTTTTCAAACATCCTCTTAGACTGGTACGCAAGTACGTTCTTGCCGCTGTCTACCTGTCCTCTTTTTATTCTTTAAATAACTACGTGTACTTCGTCGCTACTTTGATAAATTCCACCTCCAATGTTTAATTCGTTTTTTATGGCGTTAGCTGCCTTCTTTGCCTCTTCCATTGCAGTAGACTTTGACCCCGCCACTGCTGATGCTTTTACATGGAATTCTGCTTCTAAGTTCTTTTTATCGACTTTGCCTATCAAGGTATTTATTTTACTGATAAATGCCATTCCATCGTTTGTCAACGTATCTTTTTCTGTATCATACATTTTTGGTGTGACAAAATGACCTCCTACCGCTGCAATATGGTCAAAACCACCAGGTTCATAGACTTTTATCACCACTCCTACACAATTGATAAGTCCCTTAATTGTAAATTCTGCCTTTTTTCCTCCTTCTTTTTTTACTATAATTGGGGTCTCTCCCGCCTCTACTGGACTACTTGCTTCTTCGCCCCTCGAACTTTCCATCGCTTGGATCAAGCCCGATGTCGATGGGGCTTCGGTGGCGGGGTGTTGCGATAACTGTGGCTGTGGTAATGGCTTTTTGCTCACTGCTCCCCCATTCTGCTGCACCACATGGGTCAACTCATGGGCAATCAACTCCTGCCCCCCTCGACTACCAGGATTATATTCTCCTTGCCGAAAGAACACATTGTGTCCCGTCGTGAAAGCCCTCGCCTGTAGCGACCGATTCAACTGGTTAGCCCGAGAATCTGTGTGAACCTTCACCCTACTAAAGTCAGCCCCAATTGCCTGCTCCATTGGTTCTCGGATACTGTCAGCTAGAAGTTGCCCACCACCCCGTGCCTGTTTAATTGACGCTTCCAGGTCTGGCGCAGCAGTCATCCCAACCTTAGCTGACCGAAGCTGTAACATTGGCTTCATTTGAAGTTGTTTCGCTTCTTCAGATATTTCCTCTCGCTGAAGATTTTGACTTGACTGCTGAGAAACAGGTGCATTAATCTGGTTGACGACTTGTGCTGCTACCCGATCCGCTTCCTGTTCGTACTTATCTCCCGGCTCTCCAATTGTAAGTTTTGTTTGCACCGCAAGCTTTGATGGTGCATCAGGACGACTTATGGGGATATTGGCAAAGTTGTGACCAAAGCTCGATGCGTGTTGGAGTCTCCTGTGCAACAAGCCACTCATTTTTGCCTGCAATACAGTGAGCTGTTCCTGTCCCTCTGGCGTTAGTGTGCCATACTTTGCCTGGATCTCTAGTTTCGTCGCCTCAAGCTTTTGCTGTTGAAATTCTTGATTCTCTGTTTCCGTTTGTGTCAAAGGGTTCTGTGATTGCGGTTTAGGTTGGGCAATAAAGGGGCGCGACCGGATCTGACTGAGTACTGGGTTTGAAGCGGACGAGTCAGCTTTTTTGTGGATGTGCGATCGTTTGTTCATTGCCAGCCTCAGAACTCAACTGTGGGTGATCCAAACATTGTCTCACCCACCATTGCCTTAATCTATTAGACATTAGTCTAATATTTGTTGGTCCTCCTTCTTTGCGATAAGCCATCGGCTTTAGCTTGTGCGTATCGCACGCGAATCAACCTTCATGCATGGGCAATCGCTCTTGTTTTCCCAAAAACCAATCAAATTTGGACAAGATGATTAGGGTTGCGATCGCACTACCGGGCTGGCGAGGCTTACGGGATGGTTGGGGTTCGGCAATCAGTCTAGCGATGATGCGCTCTGCGCGGAGCTATCGCCCGAAAAAATCTGCACTTCTTCACCAGGTTGCAGACTTGCAATCAGTTAAGGTAAACGAAGTTGGGCTTCTGCTTAAGTGCATCATCCCTGGTCTTGAAGTTATGGACTTGATCAGTTACCAGAATATGAGGCAGACACACCTTGTTTACGGCTGACTGTTAACATAGATGTAACCTGCGATGAGCAAAATCGCCCAGTTAATTTCTTATATCGATATCCCCGCTAGGTGTAGGGTTATGACTATTTTGACATTAAATTTAGATACCGTTCATTTGACCGACGAACAGTTCTATGAGCTATGTCAAAATAACCGCGAGTTACAGTTTGAACGAACATCCAGGGGAGAGTTGATTATTATGCCACCTGTTGGAGGGGAGAGCGGTAATCGAGAAGCTGATATAATTATTGATTTGGGAGTTTGGAATCGGCAAACAGGTCTTGGTTATATCTTCAGTTCCTCTACTGTATTTAAGTTACCCAATGGCGCAAATCGTTCTCCTGATGCTGCTTGGATTCAAAAGAAACGTTGGGAAGCACTCACGCCAGAACAAAGACGCAAGTTTCCCCCCATCGCACCGGATTTTGTTGTTGAATTAAGGTCAGCTACAGATGATTTGGAACTGCTGCGCGACAAAATGCGGGAATATATAGATGCAGGAGTACAATTGGGATGGTTGATTAATCCCCAGCAGCAACAAGTAGAAATTTATCGTCCCGGAGTTGATGTAGAAGTGCAAAATCTACCGACAAAATTAAGGGGTGAAAATCTATTGCCTGGATTTAGTTTGAGTTTATCGTCCTATTTATATGGATAGATTTGTTGGGTTTTGTTACCTCAACCTTGTATTTAGGGGTAGAGAGGTCAATACTAGACAAGTTTACCACTGCCCTGCGTAGTCTTCCTTCTGCAAACCTGTCAATTGCCGCCGTTTCCAAGCATAATTCAGAATATTAATTCCCAATTCCTGGGCTGTGCGAATGGTTAGCCTCGGCAAAGACAATGCTTTATCTAGCCCCCATGCTGATGCCAAGTCACCAATTGATAATATAATTCCTCCTCCTACTTGAAGTTGAATGTTTTGTTGATTGATAATTGGCAACGCTGCAAATAAGAAAGGTTTTGTTCGTAAAGGATGATCTTTTCTCCACTCTTCTAAAGGTTTTAAGGGACAGTCTAACTGTTGAGCTAAACTTTGAACACTTTCAATTAAAGCAGTGGCGCTTATAGGCGCATCAACTAACAGTACACCTCCATCGCTTATATATTTTTTTAAGGATTCTAATTCTGGGCTGTTAAGAGAAAGTGCTTGTTGACCTGTGAGGTAAAGTAAGTCATAATCCTGAATATTTTCTTCTAAAGTGACTTGATAAACTTCATCCGTTCCTCGTAAAAAAGGGTAAAGAGGTTCTATAGCTTGTAATAAATATGAGAGTTGAAAAAAGTTACGAGAACATTCAGAATCGCTATGATTCACTTGAGCCATGCGAATAATTGCTTGAGGTCTGGCTTGTGCTAAATTACGAAAACGCAGATCGATATCGTTATATCCAGGAAAAAAAACGTCAGATGGTTGGGAAATAGAAACTGGACCTGGTGGTAAGATGACTCGGCAAATTTCTACTTCTGAACTATTTGGTAAAGTACTTTTTTCATCAATTCGGAATGTTTCTTGAACAACGTCTCCTTGTACTTCTCGCCGCAATTGATCGGGATCTACATAACTGACTACTAAATAAACTGTGACAGGATCGGTATCAGTGACTTCTGTGGCAATCCGAAAGTCAATCACATTGGGTACAACAATCACATGACCCATTAAATCAATTGCAATTCCAGGTTGAATTTGTACCCAACGTTCATCTCGATATCGCGCTTCTACTTGACGGGGGGCGGGAATAACTCTGACTCCTAAACCACAAACTATGCCTGGTTGATTTAAAGATTGATAGTGAGCATTTTGCCTTCTTAGGTGGTAGTCATGCGCCTTGCGCCAACGTTCGGCATTTATTAACAGACCATCTGTGGGATGAAGACGCTCTAAGGGTTTAATGGTTGGTGGTGGAAAGGGGTGAGTCATTTGAATTACGAATTATGAATTAACTTTTACAATTACTCGGAACCTCACCCTGCCCTGTCGGGCATCCCTCTCCTTGGTAAGGAGAGGGAAAGATTTTAGCGTAGCTGAAAGCGAGGGTGAGGTTTTGAGCGAGATGTGTATACACCATGACCTTGGCAAGGGGAGCCAGTGCGTTGCGGAGCCAGTACTGCAGGAGGGTTTCCCTCCGTAAGTATCTGGCCTTGGGGTTCCCCCCGTTGTAGCACCTAGCGTGAGGGTGCCGTCAGGCGGGTGGGGTATAATTGCGATATTACCCAGGATTTTCAATAGATAAGTCATATGTACAGAAGGCGGGCTTTTCTTGGTCAATAATACGTCGTACTAGTTCTTCATCAAGACTATTGGGATGGATGGGGCGCAACCTCACTGAAAAATGATAAGGTTTTCCACCTCCTAAAACAGCTCTTTCTCCTAAATCTGCAGCCCCCAATACAAAACCCGGACCAAATGCTTCAATGATACCGATCCGTTTATCAGATTCGGGCAAATCTTCATCTAATGGTAAACCTGTATAGAGATGCAAATACAGACGCAAACCATTACGAGTACCACGCCAACGGTAAAGTTCTACAGCACGGCGAATCAAACGGCGTTGCTGAGGCATTTCCCAGCTAGCTTCAACTGACCAACCTACCCAATGTGCTAAAAACGGTAATAAAGCTTTTGGTGCTGTCAAAGGGTCAAGGTTTGCCCACATGGTGTTGAAACTGTCAACGATTGGTTGATAAGTCTGCTCAAAAATTTTCAGGAAGCGACCAATAAAGTCTACTTCATGATACATTTGAGGTAAAAACTCCATGTAAGCACTGTAAGGACGTATATAAAGACCAAAATCAGCTTCTTCTATTTGTTCGTACTCAGTGCCTGGATCAACTTTTACAATAACCCGACTGCGATAATTTAGCTCTAACTTTTCTTTTTTACCAACGCGGAGTGCTTCTTGATCTTCAAAAAATGAAGCAGGAACGTGAAAATAAAGCACAGCATCCATCTGCGCTCCAGGCACAAGTTCATTACCCTCTGTTCCCAGTTGACACCATTCTATGGGAAAGTCGCCTTCTATCCTCCAACTTAAGCGTATGCTCTGTTGCAGCAAGTTCTTGACTTGCAAGATCATTTCGTTAGGCTCTCCTGGATGAAGTACCAAATTGGAACCAACGGGTGTATCTAATGTTGCATTTGTTATATTTTCTGCATCAGCCAAATCTAAGCCAGCTACAGGTGCAGACTCAGAAATTCGCATTGGTGTTAATTGAATCTCGATGCTTTTTTGCCAACTTCCAATTTGAACCATATCAGCAGCAACTCTTAACGAGTGATAAAATTGATAGTGTGGCTTGAGCGCAAACCGCTATCTGCCCAAGAACAAACCAAACCTAACAATCCTGGATCAATCATCTGCTCTGGGGAGTTTTGACGAACCCAAGTGTCGCCGCTTTTACGTATTGGAAACATCAGGACTGGACCGAGATACCGCACTCCAGGGATTTGTTGTAGTAAGGCAATAATATCTGAGGTATACACGGGTCGTCCAAAAGGCCATCCTTTACTGTCTAAACCACCAGTCAGAGGATTTAAAAATTGATACAAGGCAATCTGTAAGTTGAGCACAATCTCTCGTTGGGCGAGAGGGTTATTATAAGTAGGTTCTAAAGCAATTTCTGTCTGAACGGAAACACCGACATAATCGGGTTCTTGAAGTAAAACTTGCACTCCTAGCAGGCGTCGGTCATCTAAGTATGCCAAAATCTGTTCTTGGAGACTGGGTTGGAGTACAAACGCTTCTGGGGCGATGCCTTCTCCTTGGGCGATCGCATCCGTATTTGCCTGTGGTACTACAATCAAACGTACTATTCCCCCACCAGTGCTAGCTGTTGCTGGCAAACAATGAACGCGAGCCACTGCGCCTGCACCTGCACGTTGTGCCAAGACTTCAAAATCTTCAGCAGTGACGGCGCGATCGCGGGTGCGTAGTATGCGAGGTGCTCTTAAGACAGCCTGTTCCAAGGATTCAGCATCAGCGCCATTAGTGGCTGGTTTGTGGTTAATGGCACTAGCAACGTAGGGAAAACCTGACCTTAAAAACTGGAGTGTGCCACTTTGGACATTGCCTATGCGACCTCCTCCCGTGCGATAGGCAACCATGACGATTGTTGACCCTCGGGGAGGAATTGCGCCATATTGGTGTTCAAAGGCTCGCAGTTCCGCATCGTTCACCTGTGTTCTTAATTCATAAGGCTGAGGCTGCTGTATCTTAGAACGAATTTTTGTTTTTCTTTCTAACTGGTCAGGTTCGCGAATTAGGGGTCCAAACTGGACTGTACCTGTGAGAGAATCAATTGTGTAATGGCGATCATCTGGATCAGAATCGGCAAAATCTGCAACTTCTTGCCATCTCTGAGGTAAACCCCCAGGGGGAGTCACGAGAATATACTCATCTTCTCGACGCTCTAAAATCGCAGACCCTTCCAACTCAAAAATCTGACCAGGCGTGCCATCACTGATTCCCAAGCGTTCGTCCTCGATCAGGGTACTGTGACTTGCCCTTACTGTACCGCCAATCGATTCCACTGCTAGACTAATAATTCTTGGAGAACTGTTGTAACTGGGCTGATTACCTTCTGGCTCTGTTAAAACGCAGCGTATCCAACGACCTCTATAAGTGGTAAAGCTTGCTACTGGCCAACTTAGAGGTAGATGGAGAATAACATCTGCTATTTGAGCGGGATCGTCATCAAGTTCTGCAATTTCATGAAAACTGAAGCCCCGCGTTGCATCATCGGCTTCTTGCAACAAAACTGGTTGCCATTTTTTACCATCCCACGCTTCCCATCGACGAGGTGGTTGATTAGGATTGATACCAGTTGGCGATGCAGCTGCTCCTTGAAACGTGATTGATAAAACATTTCCTTCTATGGGTTCATTTGGTTCCATGACAAGGTAAAAGCAGTTACCGGGCTGCGGGTTTTCTTCAAAAAGAAGTTGTTCGTTGCCGAACCACGTACCATCTGGTTGACGCGTCCATTGGTTGGTGACTTGATCGCGCAAAATTAGAGGAGAGTCTTCCGTAGTTTGAGATGTTAAAAAGTGCCGCAGACTGGGTTTGCCGATTAGCAAAGGAGAGTCAGTACTGAAAACGACTGCTTCCATCGTTTCAGTTCCCAAGGTTGCCACTTGTAACCCAGTCGGAATAATATATGTTTCTGAAGGATACGTTGTGAGATAAAAAGTAATATCTGTTCGTGCTGGAGCTGGGGGCTGTAGGCGTATCCCCAGTAATTCTAAAAAAGCAACATAATTTTTACGCGGAACTTGGTTGAACCTCAGCAACATTTGGTCTGTCAACCAAGCAAATAATTCAATCAGTGTAATTCCCGGATCACTCAAGTTGTGATCTGTCCACTCTGGGCAGTAGCGCGGAATTCGCAGAACACACTCTTCTACTAATTCATCAAAGGTGCGATCGTCCAGATTAGAATTAGGCAATTTAGGTAAAAAATCGAATTCCACACTTACTCCACTGCTGAAGCTAGATAAAAGGGATAGACAAAGCTGTAAATGTCATATTCGTCTTTCAGACGATAATTGATGATGATATCTATTCTGCCCCGCACCGGATCTGAATCGGTTAGCACTTCATCGACAACAATGCGAGGTTCCCAAACCTGCAACGCTTCTAAAACATACATCCGTATTTGGATCAAAGTTTTGCTATTCAATGGTGCAAACACCAGTTCTGACAAGCGCGAGCCAAATTCAGGTCGATACACCCGCTCACCCACCTCAGTGCGTAAGATGATCCAAATAGCTTCCTTAATCTTTTGTTCGTAAGAGCTAAGCTGTAGTCCCCCTTGTAAGCTAACATGCAGCGGGAAAGCCCAGCCCCTTCCTAAATAGTCTTGTTCCTGACTATCAATTACATCTGGCATAAGGCAGCCCTTGCTAGTACATTTTTTTAAGATATCGGCAAGAAGGATATAAGCCTATTCGCCAAAAGTCTAGAACCTCAATTTGGAAATTTCTTAAGTTAATGCCATTGGATCTTCAGGTGATGCTGGCAATGGAACAACTGGGCGATTGGATGTAATTGCACCGTCAGAATAAATACGGACATTTTTACCTCGTAAGTATAACAACCCCATAGAATTCACGACAATTTTTGGAACAGGAGTATCCGTCAACTTGATAAAATGTCTTAATTTGGTTCTTATTTCTGTAGAAACATTAGGAGGAGAGTCATTCATCGTAATCGAATGCCCACCTTGGGTTGTGATTTCTGTAGAAATCTTGGGAGGAGAGTCATTCATCTTAATGGAATGCCCACCTTTGGTTTTTATTTCTGTAAAAACCTTGCCAGGAGAGTCATTCATCGTAATCGAATGCCCACCTTCGGTTATGATTTCTATTTGTTTCTGACTATCATTCAGATAGATTTTATGACCCTGAGCGGTTTCAATGCGGATACCAGTGTGACTCGATCCTTTATCCTCTTCTATAAACTGTAGGGTATGTCCGGTACGCGTCTCAAAGGTACGCAATCTCACGTTACCTGGTTTCTTCCCGGCATCAGGTTTGGCTAGAATTTTTTTAGGTTTGGGTATAGTTTCCCTAACACTAACCATATTTTGTTGAGTAATGACACTTTCTGCCACCGGTGTTGGGATGTTGTCCTTTCCATTCCAGACTCCACCAATGATATAAGGACGATGGATATCGCCATGCTCAAAACCTACCAAAACTTCATCATTTACTTCAGGTAAACAGTCAAACCCCTTCTGGTATTGACCGGCTCCTATAGCCACAACCCTAGCCCAGTAACTTTCATGTTCTTCCACCTGACCAGCTTTATTACCTGAACCAACTTTATTACCTGGACTAACTTTATTACCCGGACCAACACCAGGCATGTTAGGCTTGCTCGATCCCGGTTGGTCTGGTGGCGTCAGAGTTGGGAAATAGACTTTAACTCTGCCCATGCCTTGAGGATCGTTATTATCAGTGACAATGCCAACCAGAAAAGTTTGACCAGGCTGTAAGCGCACGGGTGTCGAAATAGTTGAAAATAAACTTCCACTACGTAGTCCTCTTACACTAAATTCAGTGTGATAAACCCTTCCGCTATATATATGACGTGTTTCTGTAACGTAATATTCACCGCTATAGCGATCGCCTAAACCGTCGATAGTTACAACTCGTCCAGGTCTAATGTTGGGATTACCCACAGATTTTGCATCTGCATAAATAAATTCTCCTCCTAGTTCATCACACAACGCCTGAGCCATTGCCTGTGCTTCTTGGGCAGTAGACACAGGTTGATCTACTACTGTTATTTTGGATGGCTCTTTAAGATTAAAGTTGTCAATAGCAACACTTCCTAGAGCGCTACCCGTCTGTGTGACTACATTTTCTGATGTAGCTGTTTCGGAGATTGCTTGTTTCTGAGTATAGTCCCAACTACGTACCTCTACAGAACTTACCTGTTGAGCACTAGTAATACGGGTTTTGAAACTATTAATCTCATCTAGCCATTTGAGTTGTAATGAGCTTTGACTAGCTGGCTTACAAAAATTCAGTTGATTGTCTTGTACATACAGCTCGTATCCAATGCGAGCGGCTCTTTCCCGCAGAAACTCCATATGAGTTTGGTTTTCTTGAAAGACATATTCATGCTTCTGACCGCTGTTATCGCACCTGTTCATAGTTATCCCTGTTCGCGTTGCAATATCCTTTACTATTTCGGTATCACTCATGTTTAAATATGAATAATTATGACGACCTCTATGGAGACGATGGGAAATATCGTAACCGCGAACAATAATGGGAGCCTCTGATTTCTCGTTAAAGCTAACTTCAATTCCTGTAATTTCACCTTCGATTAGATATTCTTCCAGTTCGTCGTCAAAATTAGGATCTTGAGTAGTACTGGAAACGAAACCTATTTTGACTTTGTTACCAATTTCAAACAATTTTTCATGTCGCCAAGGTTGGTATTCTGGGCGTGGGCTAGTGGGAAGATAACTATTGTGTATCACCAATGTAAACATTGCTGGTGCATGAAGGCTTTCTTCTACAATGATTTGCAAAAAATCCTTCATTAATTCAGGAGAAGCTGTTTGCCAACGACTACCGCCAGCACTCGACAATTGTATTCTCGGAATAGATAAATAAAGGCTTTCTTTTGCAGGCATAACTCTTAATTAAAATGATAGTTTGGTAAACAAGAAAAAACTTTAAAAGGGCTTTTTATAGATTTCCTTTTTACGATTGAGTCAGGTATTCTTTAGCAGACATAGCGGTAAATACCCAAGTTTATCTGATTTACATTTTATGCAAATTACTTGAACACGTTACCGCTTACTGCGTGGGCCACCGCCCCGTGGACCACCGCCCTTTGGACCACCGCCCTTTGGACCACCGCCCTTTGGACCACCGCCCCGTGGACCACCGCCCCGTGGACCACCGCCCTTTGGATCACCAGGTCCCTGGCTGGGTGGAACATCGCTTTTGTCTACTTCTCGTAGTTGAATATCGACCAGTGCTCTGACAGGTGTACCATCAGTTAAAAACATGGTTAGTGTGTAGGTTAAACTGTCAATGACACAGGGAAAATACTTGTTGTCTCCCCACATAAATATATAGACTGGGGGACGCTGGTCGTCTCCACTCTGAATAGTTTCTACACCTTTTTTAATATCGTCTATATATTTCGTCAATACTGATTCTTTCGTTTCATAAGTGTCAAATAATAGCTGTTGAAGAGTTAATTGATATGGCTGAACTCCAGAAAAGTTTATCTTTGGCAATAGAGATGTTCCTCTGTTACCGTCTTGGGATGTCCAGTTAACACTTCGCGAGAAGCTAATTTCAGTTGGATTAAACATGACTTCAATATCTGGAGCTTCATTATTACATGCCATTAGTGTTGCTTTTGCAAGCTGCGGGTTCAGTTGATTGGGTTCTGCAAGCTGTGTTTTTGCACCATTATTAGGTTGATTAGTCGGTGGAGTTTTTGGAGAATTCTTTGATTGTTGATTAGTCGGTGGAGTTTTTGGAGGATTCTTTGGTTGATTAGTCGGTGGAGTTTTTGGAGGATTCTTTGGTTGAGGTGGCATTTCTTTAGCTTATATTACTATTATTGATAATTACCAGGGTAGGCGACCTGAGTATATGCCATTACCATGTCTTTCTCTTTCAATTTCCAATCGTTGGCGCAATCTGTTATATATTTCTCGTGCAAGAGTTTCGATATCATCAGCAATTTTATCTTCAGTTGGAGGAGAACAAAAAAAGCTTTTTATAGTTTGTGTTATGGGTTGCGCTTCTGTATCAATATCGGATGGAACGGCTCCATTGGATGATGTAATCTCCTCGCGTGGAGAGACTTCTCCTCCGTTAGCAAAACCTTGTAACACGGCTTTTCGCCTAATCGTAGTTTTTGGCGATTTTGAAACTGTAGGAACTTTTAAATTTTTCCTACTATATTTTACAGGTTCTGAATCAAATGCTGTAGATTGATTGGTACTGCCGCTTAGTAATTCTTCAACACTTGACCACTGGGAAGGTGCTGTTTCAGAGGGAGAGTTAGTAGCAGGAGTTGATTGTTGGAAAACTAAATTAGGCAATGAATATTGCTCTGAGTGTTTACCCACTTTTGTTCTAGTATTTTCTTTTGTATAAGCCTGAATAAAAGTAGATCTTGAAAGATTTTGTTTTTCAACAATTTCCTGACCGATTGACGATGAAATCAGTGCATGAGATGTTGTAGGTGAAGTAGCATCTAAACTTTCCCTTTGTATTAAAGTTTGATTATAATAATTGGTATGAATAGAATGATCTGAAGCTAAAGCTGACTTTTCTTCATCTTGTGAATTTGGGATCTCTTTAGGGGAAATAAAATTCTCTGGTCTTCCCCCACTATTTATATGTTCTAGGAGAGTAAGATTTTTCTGTGTGTCCTGGGCATTAATGACAAACTCTCCAGGAGTCAGCATAGCAGCAACCGTATCGGAGGGCGCTATACTCTGGCTACCTTGAACCTGGGTAGTCACTACCTGACCCCCAGTTGCAAAACCTGTGGGCGCTAGCAGATTATCAAAAGTGGGGTTTTTTGGAGATGATTCATTCGGGAAATCCCCTATTAGGTCTTGCTCCACCACTGTAGATTCGTCTCCTAAAGTGGATAGGGTAGTTGTTGATACATCAGGTATGGCTGTTGGTGTTACTGGCAGAATTTGTTGTGATGTCTCAGCAGTTGGTTTATGTTGGCTGGGTTGAAAAGGTTGTGTTATTTGCGTCTGTGCAGTGACATTGTTGAGTACATCTGAAGCACCAACTGATGCATCGGAACCTATCCCTTGTTCCGCATTGAGGAACTGCCGCATCACTGTAGATTCATTCCCCAAAATGGGTGGGGTAGTTGTTAATACACCCGGTACAGGAGTTGGTTCTGACTTGTTATTTACGTCTGGTGTAATGACTGTTGGTGTTACTGGCGGAATTTGTTGTGATGTTTCAGCGGTTGGTTTATGTCGGCTGGGTTGAGAAGGTTGTGTTGTTTGCGTCTGTGCAGTGACATTATTGGATAAATCTAAAATGCTGGGTTGAGGTTGTGCCTCTACGGTGAGAGGTAGTGGTAGATTTGATTGTTCAACTGGAGTTAATGTTTCTGGTGTGGGTACAACAGTTGGAGAATCGGAGGCAATCTTTTGTTCTGGTGTGGATGCCGGTTTTAATTCATCACTAATATGTGAACTCGTAACTGTTGGTAGCACTGGTGGATTTTGCACTGATGTTGAAGTACTTGTGCTATCTACGTTCGGTTGCGCTCGCAGTGTTGTTTGTGTTTGTGTAGTCAGATGTAGTGGTAGATTTGATTGCTTAACTGGAGTTAATGTTTCTGGTGTGGGTACAACAGTTGGAGAATTGGGGGCAATCTTTTGTTCTTGGTTGATAGACTGCCGCATCAGTGTGGATTCATTTCCCAAAGTGGGTGGGGCAGTTGTTGATGCACTAGATATAAGAGTTGGTTCTGACTTGTTATTTACGTCTGGTGTAATGAGTGTTGGTGTGACTGGCGGAATTTGTTGTGATGTTTCAGTACTTGTGCTATCTAGATTGGGTTGCGCTGGCAGTGTTGTTTGTGTTTGTGTGGTCAGAGGTAGTGGTAGATTTGATTGTTCAACTGGAGTTAATGTTTCTGGTGTAGGTACAACAGTTGGAGAATTGGGGGCAATCTTTTGTTCCGCTTTGAGGGATCGCTGCGTAACTTCAGGCTCAACCTTCTTGGCAGAGTTTTTCTTGGTTGCCTTTTTAGATTTAGCCGTAGAGTTTGTTTTAAGTTGAGCTTTAGTTTGTTTTTTAGACTTAGTATTTTTCTGATTTAGCAACTCTGAAGAAATAACATTTTTCTCATAACTATCACTAGTAATAGTTTTTTGTGAACTCTTTTTGAGATTTTTCGGCTTTTCAATATTATTGATATTAAAATTTTCTAGATTTTTATCCAAATCCTCAAATTTAAAATTTGTTGATTGGCTTAATAAATCAGTATCTAAAGCAGTATCAAAATCATCCCAGCTTCTGAGAACTTTGCTCTTTTCGCTTCCCATTAATAAGTCCGCTGGTGCCGACAAGGGTTTTAGAATTGTTAATGGCTTTATAAAATTTAATGAATGTAATAAACTAGATTTTTTCTGTAAAAAAACACTATTAGCAATACCTAAATAACTATTCGATCCAAGTGGAGAAGATTTTATTCCTAGTTGAAATTGAACGATCTGCATAGTTGAGGTGAATAAATTGAAACTAGTTAGAGGTGAAAAAGCCCGATTTAGACCGTGTGGTAGGATTACCGCCGCCTCCTTGTTTGGCAACTTTTAAACCTTCATATGCTAAAGTGAGTTCTTCAATAGCAACTGAACTTCCATCTGCCTGAAGATCTGAAGATTTCCAGCCTATAGGAATAGCACCAATGAGAGTCCAGCTTTGCATTGTTTCACCTGCTTGGTTGAAAACCAAAATGTTGACATTTTGCCGAAGATTGTTCTCACCATTCTGTTCATCAAAAATTTTAGTAGCCCAATTCAAAAAACCAAGATTATCTGTGATGCCACGTTTGAGAGTAACGTCTGTAAATTCTATATGACCTAAGTAAACACGTTGCTGGTCGTTGACACCACCTTCGTGAAAAACATTTTTTTGAATCTGAAAACCCAAGCCCGAACATTCAGTAAAAGATGCAGCAATAGTGCTGTCTATTTCTACATAAAAACGATTAGTAGTAACATAATTGAGTTCATGATTAACATTACCATTACTAGCATTACTAGCATTACTACTTTTATTACTTTTATTACCTTTCTTACCATTAACCATTATAGACACCTCTATTGACCATAATTTATAATCCTCTCCCTTTGCAATTGTAAGTCTTCCACTAAAAGTTCATATACACGATCTGTAAGCTGGTTTAAAAACATCTCGTCAGTAAAATAATCTCTTACTGTTACGACTGCTTGGAAATGCGCGGATCTTACCGAAGTTGCTGCGTATCCACCAACACCACCTATTTCTCCAATTGATGATGGAGAATCTAAAAATTTTCTTATTTTTCTTTTATTGGAGTCCATAACTGAAACAATGCGTTCTCAATTCAAGGCTAGAGGCATTGCATCAGAAGTAAAATTAGCCAAAGGTCGAATAAATGCCAACTTAATCGACAAAGTAAGCTGTCGCGCTTTTAATCTGCATATTTTTTACTTTGAACAAAAACGTCAAACCCTCTCCCTCACTCTCTCATTCCCTCGCTCACCAGAGTGCAACTTATAGGCGTAACAGCTTATGCGTGGGGAGATAGGAGAATAGGGGCAGTGGCAGGAAATTTAAGATAGGCAATGCTAACCCTGTTGTGAGTGTACGGATGGTTTGATCTCTCTATTAAAAAATTACCGAAACTGTAAAAGTGACCAAATTATTTTGCCCCAGTTGCAATAAATCACCATTACTGAGGCGGTAAGGAACCCCAGAGGCAAGAAAATTGCCATTAAGATAAGTACCATTTCGGCTGTTATCAATTATAATGTAAGCATTTTGGTTTGCATCCCAATAAATTCGAGCATGAGCACGAGAAACTACACCCTCATTGGGAATACCAAATAGATCAATTTCTGGTATTCTCCCACTCATTTGTGAACGGCGACCAATATAACCATCTTCTCTAAAAAAGCGAAATTCTCGTCCAGATGAATGCATGAGTCTGAGCACTGGACGAGGAGAACTTGGTGGTGGGTAAGCAGATGGGGTTGCGGATGGTGGGTAAGCAGATGGGGCTGCGGGTGGTGGATAAGCAGGTGGTGACGGTGGCGGTAAAGGTGGAGGTGGCTGTTCTACATAAGGAACTGAAGAAGATTGATAAGAAGGTGGATTGATAGAGGCTGGATAATCAGTTTGGTTGACTACTTTTGGGGGAGACGATGTATTAGGTGGTGTACTAGATTTGGGAGCGATCGCATTACCTAACGGAGTCCCGCACATAGGGCAAACTTTAGCATTGTTGGGTAGGACGCGATTAAAATATTCACATTTAGAATTAGGGCATCGATTGGCAGACATGGGATCGATATTCTTTTTGCATCGCTTTCAAAGGAACAAGCTCTACTTTACTCAGTAGACATTGACCTTGAAAGGTAGTTAACATATCAGCAAATTTGGAAGCAGCAACAGCTGGGGGGCGGTTGTCTTTAAGGTACACAACAAATACAGGATAGCCCAAAGCGTAGCTCTTTGATTCAAATGCTTGAACATTGGGGTAATATGCTGTACCTTTGGAGCATCTCTGATACTCCTCAGGATTTATGGGTTGATCGTTAGGCTGCAACAAAGCCTGAGTAGCGCGGTTATTGTCGTCAACTATAGCAAGGGGATAACCCCTACACTGACCTAAAAATTTACTGATTACACCGAAACCAATGATACCAGTTTGCCCCTTTTCCTTGTCAAACTTTTCATAAACTAATTTCAAAGTATCCCCTGTAGATTGGAAACGATCCCGAGTGATGGTTCTGTTAAACTTGTTGATTAAGTCCGCATCATCTTTGAGTACTTTCTTTTGAAATAAGCGTATTGCTTCGAGTTCTGTTGGAGCATAAGGTTCTATGGGAAGGTCGAGTTCGCTTAACTGCTTCCAATTAGTGATTTCGCCTGTATAAATTTTACGTAAAGACTCAAGACTAATTTTCCCATTAAGAGGTTTGGCAAGATTTCCGCCTTTTTTACTACCTACTACATAAATAAATAAACCATCATAAGCAATCTGCTTTTTCTCAAACTCATCTGTCACTTGATCTTCTAAACTAGTAATCGCAAAGTTTTTCTTACCTGACTTGACCTCTTGTATTGGTTTACTTTTTGTTTCTTTGTCTATAAAATTACCCTCTTTTCGTATATCTAATGATGCTACAGACTGATAATTAAACTTTGTATCTTTTTTGGGTTGTTTCAATATATCTTCTAATTTGTTATTATCAACACCTTTTCTCAAAATATGACTCCACGTACTATCTCTTTCTCCTATGTAGGTATACTCTCCTGGCTCAACACCAGCGATACTTGCAAAATTAGACTCAGATTGGAGCGAGGATTCAAGCTGCTGGTTGCTTGAGCTATATTTCCACCAGAACCATCCTCCCCCTCCCATCAATACCAATGTCAAAATTCCTAATATAATCAAGAAGAGTTTGCGGAAGCTTCTTTCTTGCTCTTCATCAACAACAAGTGGTGCAGAACTGCTGTTCTGTTGCTCTTTAGGTAGTGCTAATAAAGCTTCCCGGGCTTGTAGCGCACTTTCAAATGGATTATCAATCCCTATTAAGCGATGCAAAAATTTCTTTAAGTGGCGATTGCTATTAGGCCAATGTTCATCATTTCTTGGATCGACATTCCGTGTTTGTCCTACCCATAAATAAAAGGCGACTTGTGCCAACGCTTCTAAATCTTGCTGAGGTTTTGGATTTGAAGGTTGAGATCTAATAGAAGGTGGAATAAATAATTCTTCCCACAGAGCCAAATCACACAGGTACACATAAAGCTGCTGATGACCTTCTTCTTGAATTAAGACGCTATCTAAATTGATATTACCATGAGCCAGTTGAGACAGTGTTTGGTTTGAAGGGAGGCGCAGTTTTTGAGTATGGATAAATTCTAAGGTTTGCAAGGTTTGATTGAGCACCTCACGTACTTGAGATGCTGGCATTGGTTCTTTTTTTTTCACTAAAAAATCATTTAAAGTTTGGAATGTTTCCACCCTTTTCATAATTGCATAACAGCATTCTCGTTGTTGATCAGCAATTGCCTCCCAAGGATTGATGAGACGAAAATTTTGAACTCTCCCATCTGCTAAACTAACTCCTGCCACACGTTTAAAAGTCTCTTGACGTTGGCGAGTTTCTTCTTCATTAAAACTCTTGTTAGGTAGCAGATATTCCTTTATAAGTACAGGTTCGCTATCAGTCAATTGTATGCCTGAGTACAAGCGTCCTAAACCCCGCACTCCTAAATAACTTGTTACTTGATATATACCCCTAGAGCCTTTGATTTCTGCTTTATGGGGTAAGATTGCTGGAAAACCGCACTCCAGACAAAACTTAGCCCCTTTTACTTCCCGCGCTGTTGCTCCTGGGAGATCGCAACTCAAGGGAGCATTGCTAGAGCATCGATATTCCTTATAAAAATACTGAATTGAGGGCATAAAGATTATATGTTTTGAGTTACTGTCTTAAGCAAACAAAGCTTTGATTGCAAAATTTAAGCTCAGCTATAGCAGTCCGAATTGAATCGTGAGAGAATACGTAGATTAAAGCTCTCGTTTCAATGTAACATTTTGTTCAAGGATAGCGATTATAAATCGCGGTTACACGAGACTTTACCCGCTTGTACAGGTTATTTTATTATGTCCACGTAAGTGGACTTAGTTTGTGTAGTAGCAAATTCGATTCGCCCAATTGTTTCCAAATTTCTCATGTTCGCGCAGCGTGCCCGTAGGGCTTATGATTTAGGATTGCTATAGTGTTTGGAAACTTTTTAACTTAGAACTTATTTTATCTTTTTACTTTAACAGAACGTGTTATGCCTGTACTATCCCTAATTTTATAGCAGTTACAATAGCTTGAGTACGACTGGTCACCTTTAATTTTTCAAAAATACTCGTGAGATGTGCCTTAACTGTTGCTACTGTGACATATAATTTTTTAGCAATCTCTTCATTAGAAGCACCCTGAGCTAACCAATACAAAACTTCTTGTTCTCTTTCTGTTAGATGTAATTTTTGGCATGCTTTGAAATCAGATTCTGACTTAGCTTGGAAATGGCGAAAAAAACCGTTAGCAACCTCTGCAGGGAAATAAACTTCAGATTTTATCACTTTATCAATAGCTTCATACAGTTGAATGACTAAGCGACTTTTAAAAATATAACCAGCTGCACCTGCTTGCATTGCACGGTAAATCCAGTTATCTTCTTGATGTGCTGATAAGACTAAAACTTTGCCAGCATACGATATCTCTTTTAAACCTATAAGGACCGAAATACCGTCAGATGACACTAATTCTAAGTCTAGCAGTATGAGATTTGGATTATGTTGAATCGTCAGCTTTAAAACTTGCTCTAAACTAGCAGCTTCACCCACAACTTCTATAGATAGAGAAGCATTGACATTATAAAAATTGAGGAGAGTGCGTAATCCTTGGCGGAAGCGCTGTTCATCATCCACAATCAACACTTTTTGAGTAGTAGTCATAGAAAATCCTCTCCAAACAGTTATGCAAAACTTTTTGAGTAGTAGCCACAAAAATCTTCTCTAGGTAGTTATAGAACGAGGTAAAACTATGGAAAATTGTGCGCCACCTGTTGGTAGATTATCTGCGTATAAACAGCCGTGATGGTCAAGAACAATTTTCTTTGCAATAGTTAAACCTAAGCCTGTACCGCCCACACGACGAGAATAAAAGGGGGTAAACATCTTTTGGAGATCCTCTTGAGATAAGCCTATACCTTGATCGGATATTTTAATAAGAACTTCATTTTTAAAAATTTGCCAGCTACAAACTATAGTTCCAAATTGAGGACTGAAATGAACAGTATTGCTCAGTAAATTATCAAACACTTGCTTCATTTGCAATCGGTCAACTACCAGTGTGGTAGAGTTTTCTGGCAAGCATATTTTTAGTTGCTTGTTATCAATCAAAGGTTTTAATCCCTGAAGACTTTCCGTGACTATACTTTTCAAATCTTGGAGAGAGATTCTTAATTTTGTACTCTGACCACAATAGATAAGTTCATTTAAATTAGTGTCTAACTCCTGTACAGAATCACGAATGACTCTTGCTTGTTCTTCTTGGTAAGAATTATCTTTCAATCCAAAGCATAAGTTTTGGGCATAGAGATCAATTAATGACAAGGAGTTACGTAACTGATGACTTGCACGTTGAATAGTTTGTTCTAGCAGTAGAATTTCAGCCTTTTGTCTTTCAGACTCAAAAAATAGATCGAAATACTTTGTCAGGATCAAAGCAGTTTTTCTCACCTGTTCTTGTAGGCTTTCTGAAAGAGATGTTTCAGCAAAGATTTGAATGTACTCTGGTTTGTGATTTCTATATCTTAAAGGGCAAAAATAAAATTTTGATGATATTAAAAAATCTAAATTTAATTCATTTAATGTTAAAGCATTAGGAAAGTTAGTTAACCATGTTTCCTCTCTCAAATATGTCAAAACCATTTGGGAAACAGGAAGGTGTCTTTGATTGAGACTCATAACCTCCTGAAAATCTTTAGTCACTAAATCATGATAAACGATTCGAGCAAAAAAAATAGGAGATTGAGTTGTTAGCAGTTCAGTTTGTAATTGACAGAAATTTTGTAAATCTAAAGACTGTAAATCTTTGTCATCAGTCATTAGATTGTGGTTTGAGGAACCTACTGCCATTGTTTACCTCACTGTAGTAAAGAGCATGCTTGAGCCATCTACTAGACGTCTTGCAAAAATGCTTGACATGTCATGTTGAGCGTTCGCATAGCGCACGCCAAAGTAACGCATAGCGTGCCGTATCTCCTGCACAGACGCTGCGCGAACGTTAACGCCGCGCCAAGGCGCTCTTCGTAGCGTTTCCGGAGGAGATACGCTACACGGAGCCTGCCCTCGAGCGGAGCGAAGGGTTTCACTCAGAATGACATCCACAACTTTTCGACTTTTGCAAGAGGTCTACTATGTTAAGAAAATTTGCGATGCCAGAATTTCCCTATTGGCAGCACTTGAAGGATACACGTGAAACCTACCTGTTTTGCTCATGGGGAGTCTATCTTCCAAGATTCACTTTTACGCTCTTATAACTTATAGGGGCGAGTAAGGACAACTTATGCACTTGTGTGAAACAAACGAAAATTTTTTGGTAGTATTTATTCTGATTTAGAGAGTATTGTAAAGAACCTGATGATACTCCGATGATACGAGCGATTGCAGCCAACGATACGCGTTCAAGTAAGAGTTTATCAATTAACTTATAAGCTTGAATTTAGTCAAAAGCAGCGCAATAAAGTTAGATTCAGTAAATCGAAAAGTTTTCCTAAAAGGGAGCGTTCCCCAAAATTATGTTATAAAATATACTTTTTTTTACTCAACTATACTAACTAGGAGGCGGTTGTAAATTACTTTCATTTATGATTAAGAAAATTCTATTTTTTATTAACGTGAGTTCGACGAACTTAGAAAATGGCAGGAGATAAGGCAGGTAAGTCTTTGGGATAAATATCAAGTGATGGTTTTTGTGGCAAATAGGTGTAGGCAACGCTCACCAGCCATTAAGTTGACTAAGAAATTGAATGCTGCGTAGCGAAAGAATCCTCATCCAACTCTTCGAGCATGGATGAGGTGCGTTCAAAACACTCGAGTGTACAGAGTTTTCTATCTGACGCATATTATTTTTATTGAAGAAGACCACAGAGTAGGAACGCAGAACAGGCTGCGCCTGTTCTTTTTGTTAAAAATTGTAACCAATACCGAACATAAGTCCGACATCAGTTTGATCGAGGAAACCAAAGTTTAAACCAGCAGTGGCGGTAAACTCAGGTGATAAGGGCACATCCACACCACCAGTCAGAAGAAAGCCGACGTTGCTATCTCCACTTGTGGAAATTGCTGCTCCTGCGCCAACGTAAGGAATAAAATTTATTTGTTCTTCTTCAAAGTCTGTGACTCGTTTAACTGGAAAGTCAAATGTTACAGGCAAAAGAAAAACAGCATTATCGCTAAATACAGCAGCAGGGCGAAAAGAAAAGTTTTTCGTTATACCAATTTTGCTAAAGATAGTGAAGGCACCTTCAGCTAGAGCAGTATCGCCGCCACTGAATCCAATATTTGGACCAATTCCGATATAGCTACGAGTTGCTCTAACAGGTAACAGTTCTGATGCTCCGTTTCGTATTGGTGGCGTTGGAGCGGGTGAAGGTATTGAAGTTGGCGCTGGCGCTGGTATTGAAGTTGGCGCTGGGGTTGGTCTTAAAGTTGGCGTTAGGGTTGGAGTTGGCGTTGGCGCTGGTGTTAAAGTCGGCGTTGGGGTTGGGGTTGGGCTGAGCGGATTTTCTGGAGGTGTTGGGCTGAGGGGGTTTTCTGGAGGTGTTGGACTAGGTGTCTGATTTTGTAAAGGTGTTGGGCTTGGACTGAGCGGATTTTCTGGAGGTGTAGGACTAGGTGTCTGATTTTGTGAAGGTGTTGGGGTAGGGCTGACGGGATTTTCTGGAGGTGTTTGGCTGATCGGATTTTTTGCAGGTGGTAAGGTTAATGGTGTTGTTGGCGATCGATTAACAGCTGAAGGTTGCGCTAAGGATGGTTGTAGAGAAATAGCTAAACTCGTAATACCTAGTAAAGAAGTTTTAGACAAAACTAATCTCAGCTTTGTAAGTAATTTTTGATTCATTTATCACTCCTCTAAATATCAACACACACCGAAGACATAAATAGACCGATCGCAGGCTGGTACTTGAAGCTAGAAGGTAGACAGCCCAAAGGTATGAGCAAATAAAGCTTGTAAAATCGGTTTTGGAGTGTTGCAGCTCGCCGAATGATGCGTTTATAAGCATTGCGGCAGCGCTTAACACACTCTACATAATCTCATGTTTTTTAGCTTCAAGTACTTGTGTTTCGTTTTTTTTAAGTAAAATGATACTAAAAATATAACGTAATAAGTCCAATTTTAAGTTTATGATTTTATGATATATTTTTGCTAAAATCAATTTCAAATATTCATTTAGCTTGATTATTATGCTTTTCCTAATTGATAGAAAAATTTTCAGTTATTTGTCTGATTATTTAAACATTGGTTCGGATAATGTATCCTGACGTAATATAAGATTAAAAATTATTGGCAGCGTACAATATTATTACTTCCTTGCAATTTTCCCCGCTGCCAAATTCCACTATAACGCAAGCCGTCTTTAGATATCAACGTACCTTGACCATCAAACTGGTTGTTTTTGAATTCTCCTATATATTGACAACCATTTTTGTAGATAAATTTTCCTGTGCCTTGAAAAGAATTCTTATCAAACTGACCTACGTAACGCTCACCATTTCCACGTACCAAGTTTCCACAACCACTATATACTCCATTTTTTAGTTCTCCATCATATCGAGAAGATCCACCCAACTTGCGATCAGGAAAGATTATGATTCCTTTGCCTGTCAGTGGTGAATTCTTTGGGAAACCATAAACTGTGGCTGAACCAATTTTCCTACCGGGCGTACTTGGTTGAGCTAGTATTGGTGTTTCTGGGCAAACCAGTTGCACGTCATATGTGGTTTGTGGCGAGTCAGGTGTGGGTTGTTTGGAATCAGCGACGGTTTTTTGTGAATCGGGTGTGGGTTGTCCTGAATCAGCGACGGGTTTTTCTAGATCGATTGTGGGTTGTCTCCAAAAACTCATAAATAACAATCCCACTCCGATTAGCACACCCACGCCAACTCCAGTACCAATTAATACTTTTTGGTAAAGTTTCAATTCTCGTCGTGTTGGGGTTGGTAATGGTGGTACCGGTGGTGGCGATGGTGAGGGTAATGAAGATGGTCTTAGCGCTTGCAACGCCTCGGATGCTGTTTGATAACGTTTATTGAAGTTATGGCGCACCATTCTATCTAATACATCTGCCAGTCTAGGGCTAACCGAAGCCCGATTTCGCCAAATGACTTCCAAAGTTTCAGAGTTTTTTGGCAGTTCTTGAGGTCTGATCCCAGTTAAAGCATAAATTCCCAGCATCCCCACTGCATAAACATCGCTGCTTAACTTGGGATACCCATTCAATTGCTCGCTGGGCATATAGCCATAAGTACCAACAATAACGGAGACGTTTGTTTGCCCTTGAGCATTGACTACTAATGCGCTAATTTGCTTGACAGCGCCAAAGTCTATCAATACTATCTTGCCGTCTGTCTTGCGCCGCATTAAATTTTGTGGTTTGATGTCTCGGTGAATGATATTCTTATTGTGAACAAATGTAAGAATTTGTAAAACTTCCTGTAATAGCTGTGTTACTTCAGCTTCATTTAACCTCTTACCAGGAAAAATTTCCCCACTTAAATCGTGCCCATCTATAAATTTTTGTACTAAATAAAATTCGCCGTTTTCTTCAAAGTGGGCGAAAAGTCGCGGAATTTGACTGGACTCATTGCCTAAGCTATATAAAACCTTTGCTTCTCTGTCAAATAACACTCTGGCAAGTTGCAAATCTTCTTGATTTTGCATTTGCTTGAGGTTTTTGACAACACACAGAGGATGATCGGGTAAATCTAAATCTTCAGCTAAATAAGTAACTCCAAAGGCGCCGCTTCCTAAGAGTCTGACAATTTTGTAGCGCTGGCGGAGAATTTGACCGATAAGCATTACTATTTAACCAAGAACAAAATGAATTCTCTTAAATTTTGGCACATACAACCTAATCGCCCAACTCCTTTGTTTGTGCAAGTGAACAGAGAGTTTTTCACCTGCTTGGCAAAACGAATGGTATAACTATATAATGACACGGCAGTAAGCACGGATACTCTTAGCGTCGAATCCATAAGATGCGATGCTCTCTTCTCTTTTTATAACACTGCATTCCTTCGTGTGGGAAAGCAATAGACTACTGCCTTTAAGTACGATAGCTTACAATTAGATGGCACGGGTACTGAAAGTTTCCCTAAATATGCGACTTGATGCCGATGTGGTAGCCTGGTTAAAGAACCGACAGTCACGAGGCTATCAGACCCTGATCAACTTTGTCCTTCGGGAGTACATGCTCAAACACCAGTCTGAGGCTGTTCGCGGAGTAATGACCAACAAAAGCAGCTAAGAAGCGACCGAATAAAAATATTGAACTGTGCCGAACTGTAAGCAATAGAGCCTGTCTGATGCCCGCTAGAGATCTATTCCATAATGCAGGTCAAAAATGCACTTCATAAGGATGATTGGGTCATTACCCACGATCCCCTAACTTTGGATCTGCGAGATCGCCAATTGCATGTTGATCTTGGAGCAGAAAAACTGATTGCTGCACAGAAAGATAACCAGCAAATTGCTGTTGAAATCAAGAGTTTTGTCGCGCCTTCTAATGTTTCCGAGTTTCATATGGCGCTAGGACAATTTTTGAACTACCGACTTATTTTACGTCTGAAGCAGCCACAACGAATTCTCTATCTAGCAGTCCCACTAGATATTTATGAAGATTTTTTTTCTGAAGAACTCCCTCAGCTTAGTCTAAAGGAATATCAGATCAAGGTTTTGGCATGGAAAATTATTCGATCCTGAACTGGAGGTCATCACACAGTGGATAAACTA
The DNA here is from genome assembly GCF_963888615.1 of Brasilonema octagenarum UFV-OR1. NCBI lineage: Bacteria > Bacillati > Cyanobacteriota > Cyanophyceae > Nostocales > Scytonemataceae > Brasilonema > Brasilonema octagenarum. The sequence continues at coordinate 64,789 of NZ_CAWPKW010000187.1, forward strand.
AACCAGTACCGTCAAGCAATCAAGCAAATTTTGACGCGCTATAGTCAGATCAAGCCTTCCTTTGGCGAGATTGAGCGCTATACTGCATTTGATACTGAGCAAGATCACTATCAGGTGATTAGCGTTGGCTGGGAAAATCGTCGTCGCGTTTATGGATGCTTAATCCACATTGATATCAAAAGCGACCAAATTTGGATTCAATACGATGGCACGGAAGATGGAATCGCTAATGAGTTAGTGGAGTTAGGCGTTCCCAAAGACAACATTGTTCTGGCATACAAATCTCCGTTTATGCGTAAATATACTGATTTTGCCGTAGGATAAAATTATGAAAGTTTAGTATTTTAAAATAATATAAATATGGAAAGAAATATGGAAAAACAAACAATTCATGTTATTGGAGGTGGACTAGCTGGGACAGAAGCAGCTTGGCAAATAGCCTCTGTTGGAATATCGGTCGTTCTGTGGGAAATGCGCCCAAATCGCTTCGGTGGTGCACATCACACGGAACATTTAGCGGAATTGGTGTGTAGCAATTCTTTTGGGGCAATGGCAAGCGATCGCGCCGCTGGTCTTTTGCATGAAGAACTACGCCAACTCAATTCTATTGTGATTTCAAAAGCTGATGAACACGCAGTTCCCGCTGGTGGGGCGCTTGCAGTCGATAGAGGACAATTTAGTCAGGATTTGACGCAAACTCTCGCTCAGCATCCTCTGATTGAACTGCGTCGAGAGGCATTACGTGTTATCCCAGAAGGAATTGTCGTTTTGGCAACTGGTCCTTTAACGAGTCCGGAATTGGCAGAAGATTTACGCCGTTTCACAGGGATGGAATACCTCAGCTTTTTTGATGCCGCAAGCCCAATCATTGTGGGAGAATCGATTAACCACGATATTGCTTTTCTCGCCTCTCGTTACGATAAAGGTGAAGCTGCATATTTAAACTGCCCGATGAATAAAGAGCAGTACTTGCAGTTTTGGCAAGAACTGCGTACTGCTGAACAAGTGGAATTGAAGGATTTTGAACGGGAAACAGCGAAATTTTTTGAAGCCTGTTTACCAATTGAGGAACTCGCACGCCGAGGGGAAGACACGATGCGTTATGGTCCTCTCAAGCCAGTCGGGTTATCGGATAGTCGAACTGGAGAACGCCCTTATGCTGTGATACAGTTGCGGCAAGAAGACAAAGCAGGTCAACTTTGGAATATGGTAGGATTCCAAACAAATCTGCGTTGGGGTGAGCAAAAGCGTATTTTCCAAATGATTCCTGGTTTGGAAAATGCTGAGTTCGTGCGGTTGGGAGTCATGCACCGCAACACCTTTCTCAACGCGCCTGTGCTGATGCAGCCTAGTTTGCAATTTATCAACCGTCCAACGTTACTAGCTGCTGGACAGATAATTGGAACTGAAGGATATACTGCAGCCGCAGCCGGTGGTTGGTTGGCGGGAACGAATGCAGCGCGGCTGGCTTTGGGGAAAGAACCTTTGACTCTACCCAAGACGACGATGATGGGGTCACTGTTTGAGTTTATCAGTTCCGCTTCGCCTAAGCATTTTCAACCGATGCCTCCTAATTTTGGAATATTCCCAGAATTGGGTCAGAAAATCAAAAATAAACAAGAGCGTTACGGACGTTATCGCGATCGCGCTTTGGCTGACTTGAAGGAATTGATAAACAGTGTTCAGCAGTAAAGTGCTGAGTCAGGGAGAGACTTCTAATTCTGAATTCTGTTCGCGCAGCGTGCCCGTTGGGCATATTTTGAATTTTGAATTGTCTTGTCCCCTTGTCCTTCATCAAGACTCAGAACTCAGGACTATTTTGATATCCTTCGCTGGTCTTGAATTGTTTCGTCGTTGGTTGTAGCTATTCCGTGTATACCGATCGCTGCGATCGTTATACCAATGAAGCCCCAAGTCCCATTTGTGAATGCATTCATCCGATGAACGAAACTACGATGATAGGCAAGATCCAACTGTCTATTATTGGTTCTTCCATCCCTAGCTAACTTGTCCACATATCTTTCAGTTCTTTGTAACTCCGTATACTCAGTGTTAAACGAGTAAAGCGATGATCCCGCTATCAATAAACCTGGAATAACCAAGGCAATAAAGAGAATTGCTCTGCCTATGCTCATACAACCTCGTTAGGCAATATATTTGAGTTAATGCTGACATGGCGAGCATTTATTGATAGTATCTGGCGAACAAATTAGAAAAATCGTCCACTCTGAGATGACATCGTGTCTGGGAATAACAGTCATGAAATTTCCGACCATACCCTGGGAAATCTAATATCAAGAGCATGAAAAAAGCTCAACTTCCAGAACATCAGGGAAAAATGAGCAGCGATTTCTTCTTATATTTTGCTGCACATTATGCATCTATAGCAACCTAAATCATAAGCCTTGCGGGTACGCTGTGCATAGGGAACAGCGGCACGCTTTGCGCTTACGTGAGCAAACTTGATCCTCGAAGATCCCCGACTTCGTAAAAGTTGTCGGGGATCTGTGGCTTTCAATTTTCACAAATCAAATAGGATCGCTATATGCACACTGTTGATACTGCTTATATCAAGCTTATCGATGAGTTGGATTTTTCACAAATGATTTAGGATTGCTATATATGACAAAGATAACTGGAAAAATGACCCTTACTTTTAATCCAATAATTTACAGCGAATTGCTATCTAAACATCAACCTCGAATTATCAAAAGTGAAGAGGAAAACGAGAAATTTCTCGCAATTGTTGAAGAACTGCTTTCTCGTCCTAACCTGACTCCAGAAGAAGATGCTGTGTTGGAACTATTGGTAAGACTGATTGAGGATTTTGAAGATAAGCACTATGAGATTAATGCCTCAACGCCACACTCAAGACTCCTTCATTTGATAGAGGCTAGGAGTCTGGAAAAAGCTGAGAAGAGTGAAAATTTTTGGTTCGAGGGACGTAACTACCGAAGTAGTCAATGGTCAGCTAGAAATCAGTAAAGAACAAGCTGAGGCTTTAGGGGAGTTTTTCCAAGTTACAGCGGTTTTCTGTAAGGTGGGCATTGCTCACCAATATCTCAAATCTCTATCACATAGGCTTTTATGAGCAATGCCCACCCTACAATGTGTGGTCTATTCATATGAAAACCGCTGTAATCCGAGCTTGTTTTTGTCAAATTAGGCGATCGCTTCGCTGCTGCGCTCCGCGCAGATCGCCCTGCATAACACCGCACTCTCTTGCAATCGCACTTCCTGCAAACGAAAGAAGGCCCTAGAAAGTTGGTGTCTTTGCAACCCAAGCAGCAGTCTAACAATCTGGTGTAGCGGACGGAATAAAGATCTTGGTAGCAAGTCAAAGCTATGCTATAATAGGTTAAAGTAGCAAACTTTGATGTTTACTACTTTAAGGGCGCGTGGCTCAGTGGATAGAGCAACAGGTTCCGGTCCTGTGGGTCGGGGGTTCAAATCCCTCCGCGCTCGTTTTATGTACATTAACTAATTATTTGACAAGTAATTTGTCGGATCTAATATTATAAATATTTACTGATATCAAATTTATCTATCGGTTCACTTATAATATTACTTCTTCCAATTAGCTGACTTAAAACTAAAATAGCTGCTTGGTGAAAATTTTCACCTCCATTTGATGCTGAGTAATACTCTAAAATATAAGGATTAATGTTGTTTTCAAAAAAATCGATGGCAGTTTTTAAGACACAAGCTTCAGTATCAATTCCACAAATAAAGACTGTATCAATATCCCTTTTTTTAAGAAATATAAGAGTTTCTTCATTGCAGCCAGTGTATATAGTTTTATTAAAAACAACATTAGCAAATGGTTCAATTTCATCAACAAGTTTGCGCTCTGTGTCTGAAAAAAGTTTGTTCCAATTTAGATATCTTACATAAGGACTATCAAAGGTATTGATAAATCTTGTGAAGATAACGTACTCAAATATCTTTTGCTCTAATAGAGACTTAATCCGTTGTATAACATGACTTGTATTTTGAGTTATAAATCCGTTTTGAAGATCAATGACAAATAAGCATAAGTTCATATTGTTAGACCTGAGAAAATCTTGGAATTATAGCTTTTCAGTATTTATTATGAAAAAATTATACTAATTAAAAAAATCTTTGCGGCAGATAACGCATTCAAGATAAACGGTAGCGCGATCGTTAACTCTGCATAATCCAGGTGACGAACGATATCGATCCGAGTACCAGGCATGACTGCACACTGATTTTACTACCACTAAATAATACTATCTATATGCCAATACGGTTCAGTTAGCGCAAAAAACATAAAATTATGTAGGTTGGGGAGCCAGCGTTGCAGGAGGGTTTCCGCTCTCACGGCAAGTCTGGCGTTTGAGGAACGTTCGCGCAGCGTGTCCGCAGGACATAAACCAACATTTTCGGGACTTTGTTGGGTTTCACTA